>NZ_JBVHVF010000008.1:0-229739 GCF_055564955.1 Streptomyces sp. NPDC028910
GCCCGGTTACATTCCGAACCCGGAAGCTAAGCCTTTCAGCGCCGATGGTACTGCAGGGGGGACCCTGTGGGAGAGTAGGACGCCGCCGAACAATCTTTCAAAGGACCCTTGGTCCAGCGTTCAACGCTGGACCAAGGGTCCTTTTTGTTTTTGATCTCTTTACGCCGAAGCGCGGCCATGGGTTGGTTGCGCGAGAATGACTAGCGGTACCCCGAAGACAGGAGTCACACCCATGTCCAACTCTCCCGACGATCGTCCGGAGCGCGAGCCTCGGCGCAACGACGGCGGTGACAGGGGCGGCTACCGCGGGGGCCGTGACGACCGTGGCGGCGACCGTCCCCCGTTCCGTCGTGACGACCGTGGTGGTCGGCCGACCGGTGGCGGTGGCGGCGGCTTCCGTCGCGATGACCGTGGCGGGCGTCCCGCCGGCGGTGGCGGCGGCGGTTTCCGTCGTGACGACCGTGGTGGCGACCGCCCCAGCTACCCCCGCCGTGACGACGACCGCGGTGGTCGTCCCGCCGGCGGTGGCAGCGGCGGTTTCCGTCGTGACGACCGTGGCGGCGACCGTCCCAGCTTCCCGCGTCGCGATGACCGCGGTGGCGACCGTCCGTCCTTCCCGCGTCGCGATGACCGTGGTGACCGTCCCTCCGGTGGCGGCGGCTTCCGTCGTGACGACCGTGGCGACCGTCCCTCCGGTGGCGGCGGCGGTTTCCGCCGTGACGACCGTGGTGGCGACCGTCCGAGCTTCCCGCGTCGCGATGACCGTGGCGGGGACCGTCCGTCGTACCCGCGTCGTGATGACGACCGTGGTGGTTTCCGCGGTGGTCGTGACGACCGTGGCGGCGAGCGTCCCAGCTACCCCCGTCGCGATGACCGTGGTGGCGACCGTCCGTCGTACCCGCGTCGTGATGACGACCGTGGTGGTTTCCGCGGTGGTCGTGACGACCGCGGTGGCGACCGTCCCAGCTACCCCCGCCGTGACGACCGCGCCGGCGACCGTCCGTCGTTCCGTCGTGACGACCGTGGCGACCGTCCCTCCGGTGGCGGCGGCTTCCGCCGTGATGACCGTGGCGGGGACCGTCCGTCGTACCCGCGTCGTGATGACGACCGTGGTGGTTTCCGCGGTGGTCGTGACGACCGTGGCGGCGAGCGTCCCAGCTACCCCCGTCGCGATGACCGTGGCGGGGACCGTCCCAGCTACCCCCGTCGTGACGACCGTGGTGGCGACCGTCCGTCGTACCCGCGTCGTGACGACCGTGGCGAGCGTCCCTCCGGTGGCGGCGGTTTCCGTCGTGACGACCGTGGTGGCGACCGTCCGTCGTACCCGCGTCGTGACGACCGTGGCGAGCGTCCCTCCGGTGGCGGCGGTTTCCGCCGTGACGACCGTGGTGGCGACCGTCCGTCGTACCCGCGTCGTGACGACCGTGGCGAGCGTCCCTCCGGTGGCGGCGGCTTCCGCCGTGACGACCGTGGCGGCGACCGTCCGTCCTACCCCCGTCGTGACGACCGCGGTGGCGAGCGTCCCAGCTACCCGCGTCGTGACGACCGTGGCGGCGACCGTGGCGGGTTCCGTGGTGGCCGTGACGATCGCGGTGGTGACCGTGGTGGCTACCGTGGTCGCGATGACCGCGGCGGCGACCGTGACTTCCGCGCGGACCGTGACCGGGACCCGGTCAAGCGGCTTCCGATCGACGAGGACGTCACCGGTTTTGAGATCGACGCCGATGTACGCCAGGAGCTGCTGAGCCTGCCCAAGGGCCTGGCCGAAGAGGTCTCCAAGAACCTCGTCATGGTCGCGCGGCTGATCGACGACGAGCCCGAGCAGGCGTACGCGTACTCGCGCATCGCCCTGCGACTGGCCTCCCGCGTCGCCGCCGTCCGCGAGGCCGCCGGTTTCGCCGCGTACGCCACGCAGAAGTACAGCGAGGCCCTCGCCGAGTTCCGCGCCGCCAAGCGCATGACCGGCTCGGTCGAGCTGTGGCCCGTCATGGCCGACTGCGAGCGCGGCCTCGGCCGTCCGGAGCGGGCGCTGGCCATGGCCGGTGAGCCCGAGGTGCAGAAGCTGGACAAGGCCGGCCAGGTCGAGATGCGGCTGGTCGCGGCCGGTGCCCGGCGGGACCAGGGGCAGCTCGAAGCCGCCATCGTGACCCTGCAGAGCCCGGAGCTGGCGTCCAACTCCATCCAGCCCTGGACCGCGCGCCTGCGGTACGCCTACGCCGACGCGCTGCTGGCGGCCGGTCGTGAGGACGAGGCGCGCGAGTGGTTCGCCAAGACCCTCGAAGCGGACAAGGACGGCGCCACCGACGCCTCCGACCGCCTCGCCGAGCTCGACGGTGTCGAGTTCGTCGATGCCGCGCTCGACCTGGCCGATGTCGACGTCGACGTTGACCTCGACCTCGACGAGGACGAGGACGAGGACGACGGTGCGGACGCGGCGGAGATCGCTGCGGCCGAGCGTGCCTCCGACGTCGCCGAGTACTACGACGAGGACGACGAGGAGTACGAGCCCCTGGAGCAGTCCGAGGCCGACGCCGATGTCGAGGACGACGAGCAGGACAAGGGCCGCGACAAGGCCTGAGGCACGGTCACGGTGAAGTGAGAAGGGCGGTACCCCGGTCGGGGTACCGCCCTTCTTCATGTCCGCGGGTTCAGTCCAGGCCCCGCAGGACCAGGCCGGTGGCCGGTTTCGGTCCGAAGGAGGTGGACTTCCGGGGCATGGTGACGCCCTGGCGGGCCAGGTCCCGTACGACTTCCTCCCGTACGGGATGCAGCAGGACCGCGGTGCCGCCGTGGCGTTCGGCCATGGCCACGGTGGACGCGGCGTCGTGGATGTACGTGATCTGGTCGGGGGTGTCCGGGACGTGCCAGAGGGCGTCGAGCAGGGTCGCGTGCAGGACGGTGGCGTCCAGCCGGCGCCAGGCCTCGGGGCGGTCGTGCCGGACCGTGCGGTCGAGGAGGGCCGGGTCGGGGTCGGTGACCAGGTGGAAGGTGCCGTCGCCGGTGAGGAGGAAGGCGTTGCCCCGTTCCGCCGCGTCCGCGAGGGCGTCCAGGGCCAGCGGGAGCGGCCCGTCGACCGGGCGCACCCGGAAGTGGCCGCCGAGGGCGGCCAGGGCGTCCGGGACCGGAAGGCGCCGCAGCATCCGGTGGATGGCGCGGACCTGGAGCGGGTAGCGGGCGGTGTCCACGAGGAGGACCAGGCCGAAGTCCCACGCGGTGGGGGAGCCGTGCTCCTCCTGGAGGCGCAGGTACGTCGCCCAGCGGTGGTGGCCGTCGGCGATGAGGGCCTGGCGGTGGCTGAGATCGGCCGTGACGGTGGCGAGTTCGGCCGGGTCCGTGATGGCCCACAGGCGGTGCTGGAAGCCGTCCTCGGTGGTGGTCGACAGGAGGGGGGCGCGCTGGGCGGTCCGCTCGACGACCGATGTCGCGCCCGAGCCCGGGTCGTCGCCCCGGTAGGTGAGGAGGAGGGGCTCCAGATTGGCGGAGGTGGCCCGCATCAGGCCCGCGCGGTCGGTGACCACCTCCGGCATGACGTCCTCGTGGGGGAGGACGATGCCCTCGTCGGCGGTGGACAGGGCGAGTGCGCCGATGACGCCGCGCTGCAGCAGACCGGCCTTGCGCTGTTCGTACACGTACAGCGCGGGCTCGGGATCGGCGCTGAGGATGCCCTCGGCGAGCCAGTCGTGCAGGGTGCGCGCGGCCTGTTCGTTGCGCGCTGCGGGAGTCCCCGCCTGGGGGAGGATCAGGCGGACGATGTTGTGCGGGTCGGCGGATTCGAGGTGGTCGACTCCGTCGGGTCGCACGACCACGTCGTACGGCGGCGAGGTGACGGCGGCGAGGCTGCCGACACGCTCGGGGACGTAGCGCAGGCCATGGAACGGGATGAGGCGCAGCCCATGGTCCGCGGTGCCAGATGTGGTCATTGGTGCATGGTAAAGCGCGTCTCGCCATGCGGGATGATCGGGGGAGTACGGAATCGGACAAGATCGAACTCCCCCAGCTACCGCTGGGAGGGGCCCCCAGGAGGAGCACAGGATGACCCGGCAGAGCAGGACCAGTCCCGCGGCGAGTGAGCGCAGTCTGCACCAGGCGTACGACACGGCCCTGCTCGACCTGGACGGGGTGGTGTACGCGGGCGGTCAGGCGATCGCGTACGCCGTGGAATCCCTTGCCGCGGCCCGGGCGGACGGGATGCACCTCGCGTACGTCACGAACAACGCGCTGCGGACCCCGGACGCGGTCGCGCGGCACCTGAGCGAGCTGGGCATCCCGACGGAGGCGGGCGAGGTGATCACTTCGGCGCAGGCGGTGGCCCGGCTGATCGCGGAGCAGGTGGAGCCGGGGTCCAAGGTGCTGGTGATCGGCGGGGAGGGGCTGCGGGTCGCGCTGCGCGAGCGTGGGCTGGTGCCGGTGGAGTCGGCCGACGAGGAGGGGCTCGCGGCGGTCGTCCAGGGGTACGGGGGTCCCGACCTGGCGTGGGGGCGGTTCGCGGAGGCCTCGTACGCGATCAACCGCGGGGTGCCGTGGTACGCGTCGAACACCGACCTGACGATCCCGGGGGCGCGGGGCATCGCGCCGGGCAACGGGGCCGCGGTGGAGGTCGTACGGATCGCCACGGGCGCGGAGCCGCAGGTGGCGGGCAAGCCGCTGCCCCCGATGCACCGGGAGACGGTGCTGCGGACCGGGGCGCGGCGGCCGCTGGTGGTCGGGGACCGGCTGGACACCGACATCGAGGGTGCTTTCAACGGGGACGTGGACTCGCTGCTGGTGCTGACCGGGGTCACGGACGCGGAGCAGCTGGTGCGGGCCGAGCCCAGGCACCGGCCGACGTACGTGGACCGGGACCTGCGGGGGCTGCTGACCGGTCAGCCGGCGGTGGAGCCGGCCGCGGAGGGTTTCCGCTGCGGCGGCTGGACCGCGGTCGCCGGGGACGGGGGCGTGCTGGAGCTGCGAGGGGAGGACGGGGATCCGGTCGACGGGCTGCGGGCGCTGTGCGCGGCGGCCTGGACGGCGGCCGGGGACGGGGTCTGCACGCTGGACGCGGCGAAGGCGCTGGCCAGGCTTGGTCTTTAGGCCCCTTCGGGGAACCGATAGGCGTGCAGGGTAGGCTAACCTAACCTGCGTGTTGGTCGAGAGTCCTCCTGAACCCGAACCGAGTACGGCGGCCGCGGCGCGGGCCGCCGTCACCGCCGCCGCGGCCCGTCCGCGCCGTGCCCCGCGCGTCGCCGGTCTGCTCGCCGCCCTCGCGGTGCTGGCGCTGATCGGGGTCCTGAGCATCGCCGTGGGCGCCAGACAGATGCCCCTGGACGAGGTCTGGCACGGCCTGTTCGACTACGCGGGGACGTCCTCCGACGTGGTGGTGCGGGACCTGCGGGTCCCGCGCACGCTCCTCGGACTGATGGTCGGGCTCGGACTGGGCCTGTCCGGTGCGGTGATGCAGGCGCTGACCCGCAACCCGCTGGCCGAGCCCGGCATCCTGGGCGTCAACGCCGGCGCCGCGGCGGCCGTGGTGTCCGCGATCAGCTTCTTCGGAGCGAGCTCGCTGAGCGAGTTCGTGTGGTGGGCCTTCCTCGGCGCCGCAGTCGTCTCGGTCGTCGTGTACGTGCTCGGCGGCAGCCGCAGCGCGACGCCGGTGCGCCTCGCGCTCGCCGGTACGGCGGCCAGTGCGGCCCTGGTGGGCTACATCAACGCCGTGCAGCTGATGGACAGCAAGGCGCTGGACAAGCTGCGCTTCTGGACGGTGGGTTCGCTGGCCTCGGCCAACATGGACACCGTCCGGCAGGTGGCCCCCTTCCTGCTCGTCGGCGCGGTGCTCGCGCTGTCGCTGGGCCGGCCGCTCAACGCGATGGCCATGGGCGACGACACGGCGCGGGCGCTCGGCGCCCACCTGACGCGCACCCGGATCGGCGCCATGCTCGCCATCACCCTGCTGTGCGGGGCGGCGACCGCCGCGTGCGGGCCCATCGTCTTCATCGGGCTGATGATCCCGCACCTCGTCCGGGCGTTCACCGGCCCCGACGTGCGCTGGGTGCTCGCGTACTCGGCCGTCCTGTCGCCCGTACTGCTGCTCGGCGCCGACGTCCTCGGCCGTGTCGTCACCCGGCCCGCCGAGCTGCAGGTCGGCGTCGTGACCGCGCTCATCGGGGGCCCGGTCTTCATCTACCTGGTACGGCGCAAGAGGATGGCCCAGCTGTGACCGTGACCGCCAAAGCCCGCCGGCTGAGCCTGCCCGGCGGGATATCGCTGCGCGTCGAGGGGCGCGCCCTGGCCGTCGGGGTCCTGCTCGCCGCCCTGGCGCTCGCGCTGGCCGTCCTGCTCATCGGCACGGGCGACTTCCAGATCGCGCCGGGGGACGTCGTACGGACCCTGCTGGGCAACGGCACCCCCGCCAACGACTTCATCGTCAACGACCTGCGGCTGCCGCGGGTCCTGGTCGCCCTGCTCGTCGGCGCGGCCCTCGGGATGGCCGGAGCCGTCTTCCAGTCCGTCTCCCGCAACCCGCTCGGATCCCCCGACCTGCTGGGCTTCGGGTACGGCTCGGTCGTGGGCGCGCTCGTCGTCATCATCGTGTTCAAGGGCGGCGCCACCGAGGTGGCCGTCGGCGCGCTGCTGGGCGGCCTGCTGGCCGGAGCCGTCGTCTACCTGCTGGCGTACAAGCAGGGCATCCAGGGCTACCGGCTGGTGCTCGTCGGCATCGGCGCCTCCGCCATGCTGATCGCCGTGATCCAGTACCTGATCACCAAGGCCCAGATGATCGAGGCCACCCGCGCCATGGTCTGGCTGACCGGCTCGCTGGCCGGCCGGGACTGGGCGCAGGTGTGGCCGCTGCTCGCGGTCTGCGCGGTGCTCTTCCCGCTGGTCCTCGGGCAGGGCCGGGCGCTGCGGATGATGGAGATGGGCGACGACGCCGCGTACGCCCTCGGGGTACGGGTGGAGCGCACGCGCCTGCTGCTGATGCTCGCGGCGATCCTGCTCACCACCGCCGCGAGCGCCGCGGCCGGGCCCATCAGCTTCGTCGCGCTGGCCGCGCCGCAGCTGGCCCGGCGGCTGACCCGCTCGCCCGGCGGGAACCTGCTGACCGCCGCGCTGATGGGCTCGGTGCTGCTGATGGTGTCCGACTGGGCCTCGCAGCGGGCCTTCGGCGCCGACCAGTTGCCGGTGGGCGTGGTGACCGGGCTCGTCGGCGGTGTCTATCTGCTCTGGCTGCTCGTCACCGAGCGCAAGGCGGGACGTATATGAACCTCAGGAGTGACCAAGTGCAGCGGCTGACCGCGCAGAACGTGACCCTCGGCTACGACCGGCGGATCATCGCCGAGAACCTCTCGGTGGAGATCCCCGACAACTCCTTCACGGTGATCGTCGGCCCGAACGCGTGTGGCAAGTCCACGCTGCTGCGGGCGCTTTCGCGGATGCTGAAGCCGACGGTGGGGCGGGTGCTGCTGGACGGGCAGGCGATCGGGTCGCTGCCGGCGAAGAAGGTCGCCCGGACGCTGGGCCTGCTGCCGCAGTCCTCGATCGCGCCGGACGGGATCACGGTGGCCGACCTGGTCTCGCGCGGCCGGTACCCGCACCAGGGGCTGCTGAGGCAGTGGTCGGCCGAGGACGAGCGGGTCGTGAACGAGTCGATGGCCTCGACCGGGGTCGCCGAACTCGCGGACCGGGCCGTGGACGAGCTGTCGGGCGGGCAGCGGCAGCGGGTGTGGATCGCGATGGCGCTGGCGCAGCAGACGCCGCTGCTGCTGCTCGACGAGCCGACGACGTACCTGGACATCCAGCACCAGATCGACGTGCTGGACCTGTGCGCGGAGCTGCACGAGACGCGGGGGCGGACGCTGGTGGCGGTGCTGCACGATCTGAATCACGCGGCGCGGTACGCCACGCATCTGATCGCGATGCGGGGCGGGGAGGTCGTGGCCGAGGGGGCGCCGGGGGAGGTGGTGACGGCGGAGCTGGTGGAGCAGGTGTTCGGGCTGCGCTGCCAGGTGATCTCCGATCCGGAGACGGGGACGCCGTTGGTGGTTCCGGCGGGGCGGAAGTCCCGTGCGGGGGCTCGCGCCGGCGTGTAGCGGGTGCGGCGGCGTTGCCGGGGGCTCTGCCCCCGGGCCCCCGCGCCTCAAACGCCGGCGAGGCTGAAAGATCGGGGCTCCGCCCCGGACCCCGCGCCTCAAACGCCGGCGGGGCTGGAGGCTAGAGGAGGCTCTTCAGGCGGAGGAGGTCGCGGAAGCCGGCTTCCAGTTTTACTCGGCCGGAGGCCCAGGCCTTGGCGAACTTCAGTTCGCCCGCGACCAGGGAGACGAGGTCGTCGCCGGTCATCGCGAGCCGGATCTCGGCCTTGCCGGCGGGTGGGCCGGGGGCGACCGCGTCCACGCGGATGCGGCCTCCGTCGAGGCGGCCCGTGAACGTCTGGTCCAGGTCCGTGATGTGGCAGCTCAGGGAGCGGTCGAGCGCGGTCGCGCCGCGCACGTCGCCGTCGGCGCGAGCGAGGTTGCCGGAGAGGTGGTCGAGTGCTTCGCGGCACTCCTGGATCGTAGCCATCGTGATCACGACCGTACCGCAGAGCCATGCGTGGTCGCGGGGCGCTACGGGGTAGCGTCGGGGCATGACCGACGAAGCTACCGAAGCCCCGGGCGAAGCCGGGGCCGGGCCCGCCGGGCCCGTGGCGCTGGGCGTCGTACGCACGCCCACCGGGCACGCCGGCGTGGACGCGCACCTGGCCCGGCTGGCGGACGCGGACCACCTCGCGGCGGGCGGACACGTCGAGGTGTACGAGGATGTCCACAGGGGGCTGCGCGAGGCGCTGACCGCGCTGGACGCACCGCCCGTCCCCGGACCGTACGAAAACAGGAGCTGAACCGAACGTGGCAGGAGTGGCACGCCGCCGCCTGGACGCCGAACTGGTACGCCGCAGCATGGCCCGCTCGCGCGAGCACGCCGCGCAGCTGATCGCCGCGGGCCGGGTGACCGTGGGCGGCACCACCGCGACCAAGGCCGCCACCCAGGTCGAGACCAGCGCGGCTCTGGTGGTGCTCAAGGACGACAGTGATCCCGACTACGTCTCGCGGGGCGGCCACAAGCTCGCGGGGGCGCTGGCGGCCTTCCAGCCGCAGGGGCTGCGCGTCGAGGGCCGCCGGGCGCTGGACGCCGGCGCCTCCACCGGCGGGTTCACCGACGTGCTGCTGCGCGCGGGCGTGTCCCACGTCGTGGCCGTCGACGTCGGCTACGGGCAGCTCGCCTGGTCGCTGCAGAGCGATGACCGGGTCACCGTGAAGGACCGTACGAACGTCCGCGAGCTGACGGTCGAGCAGATCGACGGGATTCCGGTCGACCTGGTCGTCGGTGACCTGTCCTTCATCTCCATCGGGCTGGTGCTGCCCGCGCTCGTACGGTGCTGCGCGCCGGACGCGGACCTGGTGCTGATGGTCAAGCCGCAGTTCGAGGTCGGCAAGGACCGGCTGGGCAGCGGCGGTGTGGTGCGCAGTCCGGAGCTCCGGGCGCAGGCCGTGCGTGAGGTCGCGGCGCAGGCGGCGAAGCTGGGTCTGGGCGTTCTCGGGGTGACCGCGAGTCCGCTGCCCGGGCCGTCGGGAAATGTCGAGTACTTTCTGTGGCTGCGGGCGGGGGCACCGGCACTCGACCCGGCGGATGTTGACCGTGCAGTGGCGGAGGGGCCGCAGTGACAGATTCATCAGCTACATCGGGGTCGGTTTCGGGGTCGGTTTCGGGTTCGGATTCCGTGACGGGGCGGACCGTCTTCCTGCTCGCGCACACCGGGCGGCCGGCGGCCATCCGCAGTGCCGAGCTGGTCGTGAAGGGACTGCTGCGGTGCGGGCTGGGCGTACGCGTCTTCGCGCACGAGGCGGCCGACCTGCCGCTGCCGCGCGAGGTGGAGCTGGTCACGGAGTCCACGCCGGGGGTGCTCGACGGGTGCGAGCTGCTGATCGTGCTGGGCGGGGACGGGACCCTGCTGCGCGGTGCGGAATTCGCGCGCGCCTCGGGGGTGCCGATGCTGGGCGTCAACCTGGGCCGGGTGGGGTTCCTCGCCGAGGCCGAGCGCGACGACCTGGACAAGGTCGTGGACCGGGTGGTGAGCCGCTCGTACGAGGTCGAGGAGCGGATGACCCTCGACGTGATCGTGCGCACGAACGGCGACGTGGTCCACCAGGACTGGGCGCTCAACGAGGCCGCGGTCCAGAAGGTGTCCCCGGAGCGGATGCTGGAGGTGGTCCTGGAGATCGACGGGCGCCCGGTGTCCGGCTTCGGCTGCGACGGGATCGTCTGCGCGACTCCGACGGGCTCGACGGCCTACGCCTTCTCCGCGGGCGGGCCGGTGGTCTGGCCGGAGGTGGAGGCGCTGCTGATGGTGCCGATCAGCGCGCACGCGCTGTTCGCGAAGCCGCTGGTGACCTCGCCGAACTCGGTGCTGGCGGTGGAGGTGCAGACCGGCACCCCGCACGGGGTGCTGTGGTGCGACGGCCGGCGCATGCTGGAGCTGCCGTCCGGGGCCCGGGTGGAGGTCCGGCGGGGGGCGGTGCCCGTGCGGCTCGCCCGGCTGCACCACGCCGTCTTCACGGACCGGCTCGTCGCGAAGTTCGCGCTGCCGGTGTCGGGTTGGCGTGGGGCACCTCACTAGGACCCTGCCCGGGTGTCCTGCCCGACCGCCTCATTAGCACATCCGTTCGGAGAACTCGGGACGGGTGACGTCACATGGCACCCGTGAAACCTCGGTATCGTCGTCCCGTGCTTGAGGAGATGCGGATACGGTCGCTCGGGGTCATCGACGACGCGGTGGTCGAGCTGTCGCCCGGTTTCACCGCGGTGACCGGCGAGACCGGCGCGGGCAAGACGATGGTCGTCACCAGCCTCGGGCTGCTGCTCGGCGGTCGCGCCGACCCGGCCCTGGTGCGGATCGGGGCCAAGGCGGCGGTGGTCGAGGGCCGCATCGTCATGCGCCCCGACGCGCCGGCCGCCGTACGCGCCGAGGAGGCCGGGGCCGAGCTCGACGACGGGGCCCTCCTGATCAGCCGGACCGTGTCCGCCGAAGGGCGTTCGCGGGCCCACGTCGGCGGCCGTTCCGTGCCCGTCGGGCTGCTCGCCGAGCTCGCGGACGACCTGGTCGCCGTACACGGGCAGACCGACCAGCAGGGCCTGCTGCGCCCGGCCCGGCAGCGGCAGGCGCTCGACCGGTACGCCGGGGACGCCGTCGCCGTCCCGCTGGAGAAGTACGCGGCCGCCTACCGGCGGCTGCGCGCGGTCGCCGTCGAACTGGAGGAGATCACCACCCGGGCCCGGGAGCGGGCCCAGGAGGCGGACCTGCTGCGCTTCGGACTGGACGAGATCGCGGCCGTGGAACCGGTGGCCGGCGAGGACACCGAGCTGGCGGCGGAGGCGGAGCGGCTCGGACACGCGGAAGCCCTGGCCTCGGCGGCGCAGGTGGCGCACGCCGCGCTCGCGGGCAATCCCGAGGACCCGGAGGCCATCGACGCGAACATGCTCGTCGCGGGCGCCCACCGGGCGCTGGAATCCGTACGGTCGCACGACCCGGCGCTCGGCGCGCTCGCCGAGCGGATCGGGGAGCTGGGCATCCTGCTGTCCGACGTGGCCGGCGAGCTGGCGGGCTACGCCGACGACCTCGACGCCGATCCGCTGCGGCTGGCCGCGGTGGAGGAGCGGCGGGCGGCCCTGACCCAGCTGACCCGCAAGTACGGCTCCGCGGGCACCGTGGACTCCGTACTGGAGTGGGCCGAGCAGGGCGCGGCGCGGCTGCTGGAGCTGGACGGCGACGACGAGCGGATCGCGGAGCTGACCGCCGAGCGGGACGGGCTGCGTTCCGAACTCTCGCTGCTGGCGCAGGCGTTGACGGACGCCCGGGTGGAGGCGGCGACACGCTTCGCCTCCGCGGTGACGGAGGAGCTGGCGTCGCTGGCGATGCCGCACGCACGGGTGACGATCGACGTCCGGCAGGCCGAGGACCCAGACGGCGTGGACGTGGACGGCCGGCCGGTCGCCTACGGTCCCTCGGGCGCGGACGAGGTCGAGCTGCTGCTGGCCCCGCACCCCGGTGCCCAGCCGCGGCCGATCGCCAAGGGCGCCTCGGGCGGTGAGCTCTCCCGGGTGATGCTGGCCGTGGAGGTCGTCTTCGCGGGCTCCGACCCGGTGCCCACGTACCTCTTCGACGAGGTCGACGCGGGAGTCGGCGGCAAGGCGGCGGTCGAGGTGGGCCGGCGGCTGGCGAAGCTGGCCAGGTCGGCGCAGGTCGTGGTCGTCACGCACCTGCCGCAGGTGGCGGCCTTCGCGGACCGGCAGCTGCTCGTCGAGAAGACCAACGACGGCTCGGTCACCCGCAGCGGGGTCACCGTCCTGGAGGGCGAGGCCCGGATCCGCGAGCTGTCGCGCATGCTGGCGGGGCACGAGGACTCGGTCTCGGCGCGGGCGCACGCCGAGGAACTGCTGGAGGCGGCGCGCGCCGACGCGTGAGGTGACGGCGCGACAGGCAGACAGGGCCCGGGAGGGCCTGGGACGGCCTGGGACGGCCAGGGAGGGCCCGGGGCGCACCGCGCTCCGGGCCCTTCGCCGTGTCCGCGCCCGCCGCGCGCAGGCGCCGGGGTGACGCGGCGATAGGCCGTGTGGGTGAGCATGAGGGGTATCCGGCGGTATCTCGTACGGGATCCGCACCCGTATGGTCCCGGAACGCGCGTGCGGACTGGCATTCTTGGCGACGTCTCTGACTCCCTCACCCTGGAGCTTCGGCCCGTGAGCAGCTCCCCGGTCTCCACCTCCGCCCCGGCCCAGCCCTACGGGCGGCCGCCGCTGCGCACCGTCCAAGTACTCGGCGGCGGTGCGGGCGCGGGCAGCAGCGCCCACGTGCGGTCGCTCGCGACCGGGCTCGCCGCGCGCGGGGTACGGGTCACGGTGTGCGCGCCCGTCCAGGCGGAGGGGGAGTACGACTTCACCGGCGCGGGGGCGCAGTTCGCGCCCGACGCGGTGAGCGTGCTGCGGGCCGCGTGCGCCGGGGCGGACGTCGTCCACGCGCACGGGGTACGGGCCGGGCTGCGGGCCGCGCTGGCCATGCGGGGGCGCCGGGTGCCGTTGGTGGTGAGCTGGCACGGCGACGGCCCGACGGCCGCAGGTGCGCTCGGGCGGCTGAGCCGGATGCTGGAACGGCACGTGGCGCGGGCCGCGGCGGTGGTGCTCGGGGCCTCCTCGGACCAGGTGGACCTCGCGCGGCGGCGGGGCGCCAGGGACGCGCGGCTGGCACCGGTGGCGGTCCCCGCGGTTACGGAGCCGGCCGCGGATCCGGACAAGGTGCGGGCGGAACTGGGCGCGGTGGAGCGGCCGTTGCTGATCGCGGTCGGGAGCCTGGTGCCGCACCGGGGGTACTCCCTGCTGCTCGACGCCGCGCGGGAGTGGCGGGAGCTGGACCCCGTACCGCTGCTGGTGATCGCGGGGGAGGGGCCGCTACGGGCCGAGCTGGCCCGGCGGATCGAGGCCGAGGGGCTCCCGGTACGACTGCTGGGGCGCCGCCGGGACGCGGCGCAGCTGCTGGCGGCGGCGGACGTGGCGGTGCTGGCGAGCCGGTGGGAGGCGCGGGCGTTGCTGGCGCAGGAGGCGCTGCGGGTGGGTGTGCCGTTGGTGGCCACGGCGGTGGGGGGCGTGCCGGAGCTGGTGGGGGAGGGGGCGGTGCTGGTCCCGTACGGGGACCCGCGGGCCCTCGCCTCGGCCGTGACCGGCCTGCTGGCGGATCCCCAGCGGCGGGCCGAGCTGGCGGCGGTGGGGCGGGCGCAGGCCGCGACGTGGCCGTCCGAGGACGACACGGTCGCGCAGGTCCTGTCCGTCTACGACGAGTTGATGGAACGGGGCCGCCGGTAGCGGGCATCCAGCCCCGCCGGCGTTTGAGGCGCGGGCGCGGAGCGCCGTAGGGGGTCTGGGGCGGAGCCCCGGGGAACGGGGGAAGGGCGGGTAGGGGACAGCCCCGCAGGGCGCCACTGCCGGGGCTCCGCCCCGGACCCCGCGCCTCAAACGCCGGCGAGGCTGAAGGAGGCAGGGGAAGAGCCCCGCAGGGCCACCCACTCGCATCTGGCGGGCGGCGGTGGCAGGATCCCGCCCGAGGCCCGACGGACGGAGTCCGGCGCAGCGGCGCGAAGCCGGAGAGGCCCGCCAGGGCCGAGCCGTGCGAGCGGCGCGTTCAAGAAGAGACCACGTGGCGGCGGGCGCGGAGG
Source organism: Streptomyces sp. NPDC028910 (assembly GCF_055564955.1). NCBI lineage: Bacteria > Bacillati > Actinomycetota > Actinomycetes > Kitasatosporales > Streptomycetaceae > Streptomyces > Streptomyces sp. NPDC028910. The sequence continues at coordinate 14,211 of NZ_JBVHVF010000008.1, forward strand.
GCCAGGCTGAGGGAGAGGACCGTTTCGGGGTCGTCCAGGTCCGTGCCCAGGAGTTCCGAGATGCGGGCCAGGCGGTTGTAGAGGGTCTGGCGGTTCAGGTGGAGTTCACGGGCCGTCTCCGCCTTGCGGCCCGCATGGGCCAGGTACGTCTCCAGGGTGGGGAGCAGCGGCGGGCGGGAGGTCGTGTCGTGGGTGCGGAGGGCGCCGATCGCGCGGTCCACGAAGGCCGCCAGGTCAGGGTGTTCGCGCAGCCGCCACAGGAGGAGGTCGATGTCCAGCCTCCTCGCGTCGTACCAGGGCCGGGCCGGCAGGCCGTGGGCGGCCGTGGCGGTCTCCGCCGCGTGGCGCAGGCCCGCCGAGGCGGCCGCCCAGCCGCCCGCGACGCCGACGACCACGGCCGGCGGGGCGGCGGCGCGGTCCAGCCCGGCCCGTTCCACGCCCGCCCGCAGCGCGCCCGCGACCCGGTCCGCCACCGCCGTACGCTCCGACTCCGCGCGCAGGGACACGAGCAGCGGGACGCGGCCTTCGACCGGGCGCACGCCCAGCAGGACCGGGACCCCGACGGACGCCAGTTCCTCCAGGACCGCCCGGGCCAGCACGGCCCAGTTGCCGGACGGGCCGAGGTCCGAGGAGAGCCGCATGACCACCGGCAGCAGCGGACCGCCGCCCGGCTTGAAGCCCAGGACGCGGGCCTGCGCCGGGGCGTCCTCCGCGGAGATGCGGCCCTCCGCGAGGTCCGTCAGGAAGTCGCCGCGGCCGCGCGCCGCCAGCTCCTCCTCCTGCCGCGCCTGCATCAGGACCACGGCCAGCACGCCGGCCGTGCGTTCAGCCGCCATCCGGTGCACCGGGAGCAGCGGGGCCGAGACCCCGACGAGTACCACCCGGGCCCGGACCGAGCCCGTGCCGTGGCCCCCGCCCGGTACGTCGACGACCACCGTGTTCGCCGACGGCTCGGCCTCGCGCTGGCCCCGTAGGCCCTCCCACACCTGGAGCGGGTCCGCGCCCGCGTTCCCGGCCGAGCTGCCGGCCGCGTACAGCAGCTGGCCGTCGGGCGTCTCCAGGAAGACCGGGTTCGCCGTGAAGTCGGCCAGGATCCGCAGGACCTGCGGGATGCCCCCGCCGCCCAACAGGGCCTCCGTACAGCGCCGGTGGACCTCCTCGGCCCGCTGCAGCAGTGCGTAGTGGTGGTTGACGATCTCGGTGTGGACCTCCTCCGTGACCGTCACGAAGGGGACCTCCCGGTGGAGCTGGACCAGGGGGAGCCCCGCCGAGCGCGCGGTCTCCACGATCGTCGCCGGCAGCCGGGTGAAGCGCGGGCCCAGCTCGACCACCAGCGCGGCGATCCCCCGGTCCGCGAGGCGGCGTACGAAGGCGCGCTGCTCGGCGGGCCGGGTGCCGAGGCCGAGACCCGTGGTCAGCAGCAGCTCGCCGCCCTTGAGGAGGGAGGCGATGTTCGGTACCTCGCCCGCGTGCACCCAGCGGACGGTCCGGCCCAGGCGGTCGGCGCAGGCCATCACCTCCGGCAGCCCGCTGCGCAGCCCCGGCAGTTCCAGTGCCCGCTGAACCGTGATCCCGCCCTGGTCGTCCATATCGCGCGACGGTACCGGCCCGTCTCTTCCGAACACATCACCCACCGGTTACAAGTGTGGCGCGGCCCGACAACTCGTCGTCTTCGCAAGGTGATTATCGGACCACGTGCCGATTGTGGTCTGCGTCACGCGGGGAGAGAGTGGGCGCCCTCCACACAGAAGAGGACGCAATGAGCAGAGACATCACCGGCAGGTCGCCGCAGACGCCAGAAACCCCGCAGGTCCAGCGGCTGAAGGCCAACTCGGTCGGGCTGGTCGGCGTCGTGTTCATGGCCGTCGCCACCGCCGCCCCGATCACCGCGATGACGGGCAACCTCCCCATCGCGGTCGGCTTCGGCAACGGCACCGGCGCTCCCGCCGGTTACCTCTTCGCGACGGTGGTCCTGACCGTCTTCGCGGTCGGCTACGTCGCCATGGCCAAGCGGATCACCGCCGCCGGCGCCTTCTACGGATACATCTCGCACGGCCTCGGCCGCATCGCCGGAATGGCGTCCGGGATGCTCGCCGTCCTCGCGTACATCGTCTTCGAGGCCTCGATCGTCGGGGTGTTCTCCTACTTCGCCAAGACCACCGTCCACGACCAGCTCGGCGTCGACCTGCCCTGGATCGTCTACGCCGCGGGCATGCTGGCCGTCACCGCCGCCCTCGCGCACTTCGACATCAACCTCACCGCCAAGGCGCTCGGGGTGATGCTCGTCGCCGAGATCGCCGTGCTGTTCGCCGTCGCCACCGCCGTCCTGATCGCCGGCGGCGGCCCGGAGGGCATCCCGCTCGAACCCGTCAACCCGAAGAACGCCTTCACCGGCACCTCCGCCGGGCTCGGCCTCTTCTTCGCCTTCTGGTCCTGGGTCGGCTTCGAGTCCACCGCCATGTACGGCGAGGAGTCCCGCGACCCCAAGCGGGTCATCCCCAAGGCCACGCTCATCTCCGTGGTCGGCGTCGGCCTCTTCTACATCTACGTCTCCTGGATGACGATCGCGGGCAACGGCCTGGCGAAGTCCGCCGAACTGTCCGCCTCCACGAACCCCCTCGACCTGTTCTTCGCCCCCACCGAGACCTTCATCGGCGCCTGGGCCGTCGACGCCTTCCAGTGGCTGCTGCTCACCGGCTCCTTCGCCTGCGGCATGGCCTTCCACCAGTGCGCCGCCCGCTACCTCTACGCCATCGGCCGGGAGGGCTTCCTGTCCCCGAAGCTCGGCCGCACCCACGCCAAGCACGGTTCGCCCCACGTGGCCTCGGTCGTGCAGACCGCCATCGCCACCGCGCTCGTCGGCGGCTTCTGGCTCACCGGGCAGGACCCGTACCTGCACCTCTACACGCTGCTCGCGATCCTCGGCACGATGGCGATCCTGATCGTCCAGACGCTGTGCTCCTTCGCCGTCGTCGGCTACTTCCGCAAGAACCACCCGGAGGACCGGCACTGGTTCAAGACGACGACCGCGCCCCTGCTCGGCGGTGTCGGCATGATCGCCGTCGTGGTCCTGCTGGTCCTCAACATGGAGACCGCGGCCGGCAGCGCGGCCGGTTCCGTCTTCTTCACGCTGATCCCGTGGATCGTGGGCGCCGTCTTCCTCGGCGGCCTCGGCCTCGGCCTCTGGCTCAAGGCGAAGGCCCCCGAGCGCTACGAGATCATCGGCCGGATCGTCCTGGAGGACGCCGCCGAGCGCCCCGGCGACGACGACGCCGACGCTGCCGCCCTGCCGGACCGGGCCGCTGCCCCGTCCGACCCGACCGCCCCGTCCGACCCGACCGCCGCGAACGTCTAGGAGCCCCCGCCATGGCCCGTACGCCTGTCATGCACGCCCTGAGCCGGCTCGCCGCCGAGCACGCAGCCGCCCGGCGGCTCGCGCTGCCCGCCGCCGAGGTCCGCGGCTCCACCCGCCGCGAACTCCTCGGGCGCGCCGCCGCCCTGGGACTCGGCACCGTCCTCGCCTCCTCCGCGACGCCCGCCCACGCCGTGGGGGCCGCCCCCGCCAAGAGGCCCGTCGGCCCCGCCCGCGTCGCCGTGATCGGCGCCGGCATCTCCGGCCTGACCGCCGCCCTCACCCTGCAGGACGCGGGTGTCGCCTGCACCGTCTACGAAGCCAACCCGGCCCGCGTCGGCGGCCGGATGTGGACCCAGCGCGACCACTGGGCGTACGGCCAGACCTCCGAGATCGGCGGCGAGCTGATCGACACCAGCCACAAGAAGATCCTGGAGCTGTGCCGACGCTTCAATCTGCCCACTGAGGACTTCCTCGGCGGCGGCCCCAACGGGGCCGAAGAGGTGCTCTGGTTCAACGGCGAGTACTACTCCCGCACCCAGGCCGACGAGGACTTCAAGGCCGTCTTCCAGGCCCTGCACCGCGACCTCCAGGAGGCCGGCGAAGTCACCTGGAACAGCACCACGCCCGCCGGGACGGCCCTCGACAACATGACCCTGTACGAGTGGATCGAGACCCGGGTCCCCGGCGGCCACGGCTCGCAGCTCGGCCGCTTCATCGACGTGGCCTACAACGTCGAGTACGGCGCCGAGACCGACCAGCAGTCCGCTCTCGCCCTGGTCCTCCTGATGGGCTACCAGCCCAACCCGGGCCGCTTCAACGTCTGGGGCCTGTCCAACGAGCGCTACCACATCACCGGAGGCAACGACCAGCTGCCGAACGCCATCGCCGCGGCCCTGCCCGCCGGTTCGATCGTGATGGGCCGCGAGCTGGTCGCCGTACGGGCCAACGCCGACGGCACTCAGACGCTGACCTTCAACGACTCGGGGTCCGTCCGGACCGCCGTCGCCGACCACACCATCCTGTGCCTGCCGCTGCCGGTCCTGCAGCGCATCGACACCTCGCAGGCCGGCTTCGACCCGCTGATGCGGAACCTGCTGCGCGACGCCCGGATGGGCTACTGCACCAAGCTCAACATGCAGTTCACCGCGCGGCCCTGGCGCGGCACCGGACCCTGGCCGGGGGTCTCCGCGGGGGACTGCTTCACCGACAGCGAGGTCCAGCAGACCTGGGACACCACCAAGGTGCAGCCCGGCACCGGCGGGATCCTCCTCCAGTACGCCGGCGGCGCCCTCGCCGGCTCGCTCACCCCGGCGACCCCCTTCGCCACCGAGGCCGACCCGTACGTACGGGCCCTCGCCGGCCGGATGCTGACCGGCATCGACGCGTTCTACCCGGGCACCAAGGCCGTCTGGACCGGCAGGGCCCAGCTGTCCGCCTGGCACCGCAACCCGTACTCGCTCGGCGCGTACTCGTACTGGCCCACCGGCTACCTGCACCGCTACGCCCAGTACGAGGGGACCGCACAGGGCAACGTCCACATCGGCGGCGAGCACTGCAGCTACGACTTCCAGGGGTTCATGGAGGGCGGCGCCACCGAGGGCGAGCGCGCGGCGCGGGAGGTGATCGCCGCCCTCGCCTGAGCGGCTGGGCGGCTGAGGGGCTGGGCGGCCCGGCAGGTCAGGTCAGGTCGGCCGGATGTTGTGGTTGAAGCGGAAGACGTTGTCCGGGTCGTACCGCCGCTTCAACGCCCCCAGCCGCCGCATGTTCTCGGCGCCGAGGCCCGAGACGATCCGGTCCGGGCCCTCGTCCCCCGTGAAGTTGAGGTAGACCGCGCCGGTGCTCCACGGCTGGACATCGGCGCGGACGTCCTTGACCCACTGCCGGACCCGGTCGTCGTCGGCCGGCTCCTCCCAGATGCCGAACGGGTGCACCGCCCAGGGCGAGTCGCGGAACGGCACCGGGTAGTCGGCCGGGCCGGAGGCGACGGCGCCGCCCTGCGGAAAGAGCACGTGCTGGGTGCCGGTCGGCACCGGCATGCTGTCGGCGCGGGCGCAGAAGACGTCCACGAACGCGTCCGGGACGCCGGTGAGGTACTCCGCCGACCAGTAGTTCCGCATGCCCGCCGGGTCGTCGATCATGCACTGGAGATCGGCGTACGGGATGGCCGTGACGATCTCGGACTCGTGGGGGATCGCCAGCAGCGGCTCGGCCAGCTCGCGCATCTCCTCCTCGGGGCCCGCGTACGTCAGCAGCGCGCCGGCCAGCAGCAGGCCGACCAGGTGCGGCGGCACGAACTCCTCGGGCGGGCCGGTCAGGTAGAGGGCGGCGCCGGAGGCCTCCGGCGGCCCCGACTCGATGACGTCCCGGTACGTACGGACCACCTCGGGCCCGCGCTCCGGCAGGTACAGCACGAACGCGATCGACATGACGGGCAGTTCGTGCAGCTTCAGGGTCAGCGAGGTGGCGACGCCGAAGTTGCCGCCGCCGCCGTGCAGCCCCCAGAACAGCTCCGGGTGGTCCTCGGTGGTCGCGTGGACCAGCTCGCCGTCCGCGGTCACCAGATCAACGCCCAGCAGATTGTCCACCGCCAGGCCGAACTTCCGGTCCAGCCAGCCGGTGCCGCCGCCCAGGACGAAGCCGCCGACGCCGGTGGTGGAGGCCCGGCCGCCGGTGGTCGCCAGCCCGTACGGCTGGCAGGCTCGGTCCAGGTGGCTCATCGTGGCCCCGCCCTCGATGTGCGCGGCCCCGGCCGCCGGGTGGACCGTCACCTCGTGCATCCGGCGCAGGTCCACGACGAGGCCGCCGTCGTTGAGGGACATCCCGGCCACGCTGTGCCCGCCGCCGCGCACGGAGACGTTCAGGTCCAGGTCCCTCGCGAAGCGCACGGCGGTCACGACGTCCTCCGCGCTCTCGCAGCGGGCGATGACGGCGGGCTTGCGGTCGATCATCGCGTTGAAGACCGTCCGGGCCTCGTCGTACCCCGGGTCCTCGGGGGCGAAGACCTCGCCGGACAGATCCTCGCGGAGCGCGGTCAGGGCCGCGCCCGCCTTCGAGAGGGGAGCCATGGCTGCCCCCTTCCACCGGACGCAGGGCGTAGGACCCTTCCAGCGTAGGCGGAGGCGATCACCGGGGCACGGCGAGATCCGGCACGCCCTGGCCCCCGCGCGCCCCAGCCCTAGCCGCCGTACGCCCCGCTCGCCGTCAGACGCAGGGCCGTGTCGATCAGCGGAACGTGGCTGAAGGCCTGCGGGAAGTTCCCGACCTGCCGCTGGAGCCGCGGGTCCCACTCCTCCGCCAGCAGGCCCAGGTCGTTGCGCAGTGAAAGCAGCCGCTCGAACAGCCGCCGCGCCTCGTCCACCCGGCCGATCATCGCCAGGTCGTCGGCCATCCAGAACGAGCAGGCGAGGAAGGCCCCCTCGTCGCCCTCCAGGCCGTCCACGCCGGCCTCCGCGCCCGCGGTCGGGTAGCGCAGGATGAAACCGTCGGGCGTGGACAGCTCGCGCTGGATCGCCTCGATGGTGCCGATGACCCGCTTGTCGTCCGGCGGCAGGAAGCCCATCTGCGGAATCAGCAGCAGGGAGGCGTCCAGCTCCTGCGACCCGTACGACTGGGTGAAGGTGTTGCGTTCCTTGTCGTAGCCCTTCTCGCACACGTCCTGGTGGATCTCGTCGCGCAGCTCGCGCCACCGCTCCAGCGGGCCGTCCGCGTCACCGCTCTCGATCAGCTTGATCGTGCGGTCCACGGCCACCCAGGCCATCACCTTCGAGTGCACGAAGTGGCGGCGCGGGCCGCGCACCTCCCAGATGCCCTCGTCCGGCTGGTCCCAGTGGGTCTCCAGATAGCGGATCAGCTTGAGCTGGAGCAGCGAGGCGTAGTCGCTGCGGGCCAGGCCGGTCATGTGGCCCAGGTGCAAGGCCTCGGTGACCTCGCCGTACACGTCGAGCTGGAGCTGGCCCGCGGCGCCGTTGCCGACGCGGACCGGGCTGGAGTTCTCGTAACCGGGCAGCCAGTCCAGCTCGGTCTCGCCGAGCTCCCGCTCGCCCGCGATCCCGTACATGATCTGGAGGTTCTCCGGGTCACCGGCCACCGCGCGCAGCAGCCACTCGCGCCAGGCGCGGGCCTCCTCGCGGTAGCCGGTGCGCAGCAGCGAGGAGAGGGTGATCGCCGCGTCCCGCAGCCAGGTGTAGCGGTAGTCCCAGTTGCGGACCCCGCCGATCTCCTCCGGGAGGGAGGTGGTCGGTGCGGCGACGATCCCGCCCGTGGGGCCGTACGTGAGACCCTTGAGCGTGATCAGGGAGCGGACCACGGCCTCCCGGTAGGGCCCGTGGTACGTGCACTGGTCGACCCACTCGCGCCAGAACTCGGCGGTCGCCTCCAGGGCCGCCTCGGCGTCGGGGGCCTCCGGCGCGCCGCGGTGCGAGGGCTGCCAGCTGATGCTGAAGGCGATCCGGTCGCCGGGCCCGACGGTGAAGTCGGAGTACGTCGTCAGGTCCTGGCCGTACGTCTGCGCCTCGGTGTCCAGCCAGACCGAGTCGGGGCCGGCGACGGCGACGGTACGCCCGTCGACCTTGTGCACCCAGGGCACGACCCGCCCGTAGCTGAAGCGCATGCGCAGCGCCGAGTGCATCGGGACGCGCCCGCTGACGCCCTCGACGATGCGGATCAGCTGCGGGGCGTGGTCCTCGCGGGGCGGCATGAAGTCGACCACCCGGACCTTCCCGCGCGGGGTGTCCCACTCCGACTCCAGTACCAGCGAGTCACCGCGGTAGCGGCGGCGGGTGGCGTACGGGGCCTCGGAGCCGGCCGGGAACGCCGGGCCGATCCGCCAGAACCCGTGCTCCTCGGTGCCCAGAATGCTCGCGAAGATGGCATGGGAGTCGAAACGGGGCAGGCACAGCCAGTCCACGGCCCCGTCCCGGCAGACCAAAGCGGCGGTCTGCATGTCCCCGATCAGTGCGTAATCCTCGATGCGCCCGGACACGTTGCTCTCCAGTCGAACGGCCACGTCCGCCCCGAAGGGCGCTTGCATTGCGCGGTTGCGCGGTCTCCTGTGTGTGGGGATCCCCGCGTGAGCCCATGATTCCGTATGTCGGCTCGGTTGGGCCGTCCGACGGACTGCCCGGCGGTGATGTGTGCAATATCCGAGCAGGATATGACGGCACCCTAGTGATCTCCTTAAGGGCGGCAGCAATGGGGCTCGGCCGAACGGGTGAGCTGCGGGTACGCCGGTCCGGTGCACTTCGCGGCCCCCGGGCGGGGCGCCCGCGCCGCGCGGCCGGAGGCGGACCGCCCCGGGCGCTGATAGGCTGGTACCCCGTGGACCGGTGGTCTGCCTGTGCGAATCAGGAGCCCCGAAACCGCAGCTTCGGCGCCCCCTGAGACCCTTCCGGATCGACGGAGACCGGCGCCGGACGCACTTCACTTCGCGACCACGGGAGCCCCCTCTTGGCGATGCCGCCCGCTGCTTTTCGAAACAGCACAGCCATGACGACCAAGCACATCTTCGTCACCGGGGGTGTCGCCTCCTCCCTCGGCAAGGGCCTGACGGCCTCCAGCCTGGGTGCGCTGCTGAAGGCGCGCGGTCTTCGGGTCACGATGCAGAAGCTCGACCCGTACCTGAACGTCGACCCCGGCACCATGAACCCGTTCCAGCACGGCGAGGTGTTCGTCACCAACGACGGCGCCGAGACCGACCTGGACATCGGTCACTACGAGCGCTTCCTCGACGTCGACCTCGACGGCTCGGCCAACGTCACCACCGGCCAGGTCTACTCGCAGGTCATCGCCAAGGAGCGGCGCGGCGAGTACCTCGGTGACACCGTGCAGGTCATCCCGCACATCACCAACGAGATCAAGCACCGCATCCGTCGCATGGCGACCGATGACGTGGACGTCGTCATCACCGAAGTCGGCGGCACCGTCGGCGACATCGAGTCGCTGCCGTTCCTGGAGACCGTCCGCCAGGTCCGCCACGAGGTCGGCCGCGACAACGTCTTCGTCGTGCACATCTCGCTGCTCCCCTACATCGGCCCGTCCGGCGAGCTCAAGACCAAGCCGACCCAGCACTCGGTGGCGGCCCTGCGCAACATCGGCATCCAGCCCGACGCCATCGTGCTGCGCGCCGACCGTGACGTCCCCACCTCCATCAAGCGCAAGATCTCGCTGATGTGCGACGTGGACGAGGCGGCCGTGGTGGCGGCGATCGACGCCAAGTCGATCTACGACATCCCGAAGGTGCTGCACACCGAGGGCCTGGACGCGTACGTCGTGCGCAAGCTCGACCTGCCCTTCCGGGACGTGGACTGGACGGTGTGGGAGGACCTGCTCGACCGGGTCCACAACCCCGACCACGAGGTCAAGGTCGCGCTCGTCGGCAAGTACATCGACCTGCCCGACGCCTACCTGTCGGTGACCGAGGCGCTGCGCGCCGGCGGTTTCGCCAACAAGGCCCGGGTCCAGATCAAGTGGGTCACCTCCGACGACTGCAAGACCCCGGCGGGCGCGGCGGCGCAGCTGGCCGACGTGGACGCGATCTGCGTGCCCGGCGGCTTCGGCGACCGCGGTGTCAACGGCAAGGTCGGCGCGATCACCTACGCCCGCGAGAACAAGATCCCGCTGCTCGGCCTGTGCCTGGGTCTGCAGTGCGTGGTCATCGAGGCCGCGCGGAACCTGGCGGGCATCGAGGACGCGAACTCCACCGAGTTCGACGCCTCGACCCCGCACCCGGTCATCTCGACCATGGAGGAGCAGCTGGCCTTCGTCGAGGGCGCGGGCGACCTGGGCGGCACCATGCGTCTGGGCATGTACCCGGCGAAGCTCGCCGAGGGCTCGATCGTGCGCGAGGTCTACGGCGACCAGGCGTACGTGGACGAGCGCCACCGCCACCGCTACGAGGTGAACAACGCCTACCGCGGCGAGCTGGAGAAGAAGGCGGGCATCGTCTTCTCCGGCACCTCCCCGGACAACAAGCTCGTCGAGTACGTCGAGTACCCGCGCGAGGTCCACCCCTACCTGGTGGCCACCCAGGCCCACCCGGAGCTGCGCTCGCGCCCGACGCGCCCGCACCCGCTGTTCGCGGGCCTGGTCAAGGCGGCCGTGGAGCGGCAGCAGTCCGCGAAGTGAGGGCCTGACCGCATAACGTAGGCAGCCGGGGCACGGATCGTGCCCCGGCTGTCGCGTTTTCGGGAAGGTATCGGCCATGGCCATGGGCAACGACATCGTGGACACACCGGAGTCGTGGGAGGTCATCGCTTCACGGACCCCGTTCCAGGGGGCGAAGACGGCGGTCCGCTCGGACCAGGTCCGGATGCCGGACCGGTCGGTGGTGCGCCGCGACTACCAGGCGCACCCGGGCTCGGTGAGCGTACTGGCCCTCGACGAGGAGCAGCGGGTGCTGGTCCTGCGGCAGTTCCGGCACCCGGTGCGGCGCCGGCTGTGGGAGCTGCCGGCGGGGCTGCTGGACGTGCCGGGGGAGAACCCGCTGGTCGCGGCGCAGCGGGAGCTGTACGAGGAGGCCCACGTCAAGGCGGGGGACTGGCGGGTGCTGGTCGACTTCTTCTCCTCGCCCGGCGGGTCCGACGAAGCTGTGCGGGTCTTCCTGGCGCGGGACCTGGCGGAGGCGGAGGGGGAGCGGTACGTGGTCTCCGAGGAGGAGGCGGACATGGAGATCGCCCGTGTTCCTCTCGGGGACCTGGTACGCGGGATCCTGGCGGGCGAGCTGGGCAATCCTGGGCTGGTGACGGGGGTGCTGGCGCTGTCCGCCGCCCTTGCCTCCGAGGGCGGCCTCGAAGCCCTGCGCCCGGCCCTGGCCCCCTGGCCGGCCCGCCCGTACGAGGCCTAGCCCCCGCGGCTCCGCCCCGCACCCCGCGCCTCAATCGCCGGCGAGGCTGAAAGACCGCCTCAAACGCCGGCGAGGCTGAAAGACCGCCTCAAACGCCGGCGGGGCTGGATTTTCCAGCCCCGCCGGCGTTTGAGGCGCGGGTCCGGGCGGAGCCCGGGAAACGGTGAAAGGGCGGGGAGGGGAGAAGCTCCGCGCAGCGGCAGGCCCGCAGACAGCGGACGGACCCCACGCACGCACGGGTCCCGCCAGGACACCGGACGAAGTCCGGCACCGCGGGCGAAGCCGGTTTCACGGCCGCCCGGGCCGGACCGCGCGAGCGGCGCGTGAATAAAGGCCCGCCCGGGCCGGGCCGCGCGAGCGGCGCGTGAAAAGGCCCGCCCGGGCCGGGTCGCGCGAGCGGCGCGTGAAAAGGCCCGCCCGGGCCGGATCAGGCGGGCGGCGCGTGGAAAAGGGCCCGCCCGGCCCGCGCCGTGCGAGCGGCGCGTGAAAAAGAGGACCATCTGCTGATCCGATTGGGGGATTTGTCCGCCGCGCTCCACACGGGTCGTCGCTCTGCGTGAACTACGCTCGCCATCCGAAGGCAGGGAGAGGAGCGGATCCGTGACGGATTTCGTCGGGCGGCGGCGTGAGCTCAAGGAGCTGCGCGAGGACATCGCACGGACCGGGCTCGACACCCTCTCGGGCCGCAAGGCCAAGGCGCCCCGGGCGCGGGTCCTGCTCGTCGCCGGGCGGCCGGGTTCCGGCCGTACCGCGCTCGCCGAGGCGTTCGCGCGCGAGGTCGCAGGGCAGTATCCCGACGGGGTCCTCCGGACCCGGCTCACCACTCCCGGCGGGCGGACCGTGCCCACCGAGCGGGCCGTCCGCGGCCTGCTGGAAGGGCTGGGGCAGCCCACCCCGCCAGGGGCCGGCGAGGACGAGCTGAGCTCGGCCCTGCGCACCGCGCTCGACGGGCGGCGGGTGATCATCCTGATCGACGACGCCGCCGACCCGCACCAGGTGGACGCCCTGCTGCCGGACACCCCCGAGTGCCTGGTCGTGGTCACCGCCGAAGGGCCGCTCACGGGGATCCCCGACGTGCGCCCCTGCACCCTCGGCGGGCTCGACACCCCCTCCGCCGTGGAACTGCTCGCGCAGCGCATCGGCGACACCCGCGTCACCGCCGACCCCCGCGCCGCCGAATCCCTCGTCGAGGAGTGCGGCGGCCAGCCCGCCGCGCTCGGCCTCGTCGGCGGGTGGCTCGCCGCCCGCCCCAAGGCCTCCGTCGCCGACGTGGCCAAGCAGCTGCACGACATGCCGGCCAGCGCCGGCGGCCCGCTCGGCCGGGGTTTCCGGCTCGTCTACGAGTCCCTGCCGCAGCCCGCCCAGCGGACCCTGCGGCTGCTGCCGCTCGCCCCCGCCGGCGTCGTCGACTCGCACACCGCCTCCGCCCTCGCCGGCTGCTCCGTGGCCGCCGCCCAGGCCACGCTGGACGATTTCGCCGCGCTGGGCCTCGTCCACCACGCCCAGGACGGCCTGTTCCTGCTGCCGGGTTGCCTCGCACCCCTGCTCCAGACGCTGCTGGAGGCCAAGGAGCGCCCCGCCGAGGTCCAGCTCGCCCGGGCGCGGATGCTGGAGCGCACGGTACGGCTGCTGCACTCCTGCCGGGCCATGGCCGCGGTGGAGGGCGACGCCGGCCTCGACCCCGAGGTCCGGGAGGTGCTGGACGGCCTGCCGCGCGCCCTGCGGTTCCCCGACCGGCGCGCCGCCGCCACCTGGCTGGACACCCGGCTGCCCGCGCTCACCGCGGCCGCCTCCCTCGCCGTGGCCGACGGGGAGCTGGACACCCTGGCCCGCCGGCTGGTCGCGGCCCTCGTACGGGCCCTCGCGGAGCACCGGGGCACCGCCGAGGCCGCTCCCGAGCTGTACGGGCTGCACCGCCTGGTCCTGGACGTGGCCGAGCGCCGCGACCTGTACCGGGAACAGGCCGCCGCGCTGCTGAACCTGGCCGACCTGGACGCCGAGACCGGCCGGACCCTGGAGGCCCTGGAGCGCTACCGGGCCGCGCTGGACGCCGGAAGGGCGGCGAACGATCCGTACGCGACCGGCCGCGCGATGGAATCCGTAGGGGGTGCCTATCAGGAGCTGGAGGACTGGCACCGGGCTTCCGACTGGTTCGGCCGGGCACTGTCCCAGGCCCTCGCGCGGGGGGAGCGCGCGGACGAGGCCCGGCTGTACGGACGGCTCGGGAACGTGCACACGTACGCGGGCCGGTACGGGGACGCGCTGCGCAGCTGGCGGGCCGCCGCCGCGGGCTACCGGAGGCTGGCCGATGTCCCGGGCCAGGCAAAGGCGTTGAGCGAAATGGCGCGGGTCCAGGAGTACGCCGGCCGGCCCGAGGAGTCGCTGCACACCTGCCGCGAGGCGGTGGAGCTGGCGCGCAGGGCGGGGGACCAACGACTTCAGGCCGCGCTGCAGGTCCGGCTGGCCGACACGCTGGACCGATTGGGAGACCCCGCAGCTGCCAGGCTGCACCGCTCCGCAGCCGACAGATTGCTGGGAGACGACCCCGCAGCCTGCGAAATCCGCAGTGATTCCGACTGAGATTATTTGTTTGCAAGGCTAGACAGCGACTCATCCTTCATTAGACTGGCTTCACCACGTCATCTCGTGGTGCATCCCGTTGCGCGTTCTTGTGGGCGGGTATGTATGGAAGTGCCCCGAAATATTCCCTGAACCAAGGACCGTGATCGACGATGAAGGTCGGCATCCCCCGCGAGGTCAAGAACAACGAGTTCCGGGTCGCCATCACGCCCGCAGGCGTGCATGAGCTGGTCCGTAACGGCCACCAGGTCTTCATCGAGCAGAACGCCGGTGTCGGCTCCTCGATCACGGACGCCGAGTACGTCTCCGCCGGTGCCGAGATCCTCGGTACCGCCGACGAGGTGTGGGCGACCGCGGACCTGCTGCTGAAGGTCAAGGAGCCCATCGCGGAGGAGTACCACCGCCTCCGCAAGGACCAGACCCTCTTCACCTACCTGCACCTGGCGGCCTCCCGCGAGTGCACGGACGCCCTGCTGGAGTCCGGCACCACCGCCATCGCGTACGAGACGGTCGAGCTCGCCAACCGCGCGCTTCCGCTGCTCGCCCCGATGTCCGAGGTCGCGGGCCGCCTGGCCCCGCAGGTCGGCGCCTATCACCTGATGCGCTCGGTCGGCGGCCGCGGCGTCCTCCCGGGCGGCGTCCCCGGCACCCACGCCGGCGAGTGCGTCGTCATCGGCGGCGGCGTCTCCGGCTGGAACGCCGTGCAGATCGCCGTCGGCATGGGCTTCCACGTGACCCTGCTGGACCGCGACATCAACAAGCTCCGCGAGGCCGACAAGATCTTCGGCACGAAGATCAAGACGATCGTCTCCAACGCCTACGAGCTGGAGAAGGCGGTCATCGAGGCCGACCTCGTCATCGGCGCGGTGCTGATCCCGGGTGCGAAGGCCCCGAAGCTGGTCACCAACGAGCTCGTCGCCAAGATGAAGCCCGGAAGTGTCCTTGTCGACATTGCGATCGACCAGGGCGGCTGCTTCGAGGACTCCCGTCCGACCACCCACGCCGAGCCGACCTTCCAGGTCCACAACTCGGTCTTCTACTGCGTCGCCAACATGCCGGGCGCGGTGCCGAACACCTCCACCTACGCGCTGACGAACGCCACGCTGCCCTACATCGTGCAGCTCGCGAACCTCGGCTGGGTCGAGGCGCTGCGTCGTGACCCCGCACTCGCGCTGGGCCTCAACACCCATGACGGCCAGGTCGTTTACGGCCCGGTCGCCGAGGCCCACGGCCTCGAGACCCTCGAGCTGAGCACGCTGCTCGGCTGAGTCGTCAACGACTGACGTCAATCTCACGTATCCGGCCGGACCTTGCCCACAAGGTCCGGCCGGACGCGTTTGCGAGGTGCCCCGAGACCCCGCTCAACTCGCCTCGAACGTAACCCTTTAACCCTTTCGCGCACCCGCGAAACTTCGCAGCGACAGCTCGCACGCCCTTGACAGAGTGGTGTTCGGTTGCCGACACATCGTGCCGGGTCCGGCGGATTGTGTTGCCGCTGAGTGGTGACACGCCATAGAGTCGCCAACCGTCGGCATGGTGCCACGCTGACCTATCGATAAGTGTCCTGGTCACGTCCGAGGAGGTAAGACGACTTGTGAATGAGTCGACATTTGCTCCTGGGGGTGGTCGAGCAGGGATGCCTGAGCGGGGCGAAGGCCCTACCGGGCTCGAAGCTGTCGGCTCCGTCGCAGTACGCACCTTCGCAAACCACCAGCACATGACGACGCCCCAAAAGAGCATGGACGGCCTAGACGTGAACTCCAGGGCCGGCGACCTGAGCGGCGAAAAGCCCACTGGTTTCGCCGACTACGACAATGTGCCCGAGGGGCACTTCTACGACCCCGACGCGGAGTACGAACCGGACCCCGAGTACGCGGCCACCCTCGCCCCCGACGCTGCCCGCCAGCGCCGTGAGCGGATCGGCCCGACCGGACGCCCGCTCCCGTACTTCCCCATCCCGGGTCCGCTGACCGACCACGGTCCGGCGAAGATCATCGCGATGTGCAACCAGAAGGGCGGCGTGGGCAAGACCACGTCGACCATCAACCTGGGCGCCGCGCTCGCCGAGTACGGGCGCCGTGTGCTGCTCGTCGACTTCGACCCGCAGGGCGCGCTGTCCGTGGGCCTCGGCGTGAACCCGATGGAACTCGACCTGACGGTCTACAACCTGCTCATGGAGCGGGGCATGTCGGCCGACGAGGTGCTGCTCAAGACCGCGGTCCCCAACATGGACCTGCTGCCGAGCAACATCGACCTGTCCGCTGCGGAAGTGCAGTTGGTCAGCGAGGTCGCGCGCGAGTCCACCCTGCAGCGGGCCCTGAAGCCCCTGATGGCCGACTACGACTACATCGTGATCGACTGTCAGCCCTCGCTCGGTCTGCTGACCGTGAACGCCCTGACGGCGGCTCACAAGGTCATCGTCCCGCTGGAGTGCGAGTTCTTCGCGCTGCGCGGCGTGGCCCTGCTGACCGAGACCATCGAGAAGGTGCAGGAGCGGCTCAACCCCGAGCTGGAGCTCGACGGCATCCTCGCCACGATGTACGACTCCCGTACGGTGCACAGCCGCGAGGTGCTGGCGCGCGTCGTCGAGGCCTTCGACGACCACGTCTACCACACGGTCATCGGCCGGACGGTGCGCTTCCCGGAGACCACGGTCGCCGGTGAGCCGATCACGACGTACGCCTCCAACTCCGTCGGCGCCGCCGCGTATCGCCAGCTCGCCAGGGAGGTGCTCGCCCGGTGTCACGCCGAGTGAGTCTGCCCGGAGCCGACGAACTGTTCCGTACGACCGGGGGGATGGCGCTCCAGGCGTCCTCGCCGCGGCGCGGGGTCGAGGAGGCACCCGCCGCGGAACACTCGGCCGCCTCGGCCGAGGGGTCGGCGGGGGAGGGCCGCAGCCGGGAGGCTGAGGCCGGTACGGAGGCCGGCGGGCCGGTTGGGCCCGGTGGGTCCGGCGGGCCCGGTGTGGGGCAGCAGCGGCGACCGCAGGAAGGTTCTGCCAGCCCGGCGGGCCCGGCCGGCGCGGGCCGGCGGGGCAAGGGGCAGGGCCGGGGTGCGAACCGGCGGCCCAGCGGCCGCGAACGGCACGACGAGAAGATCACGGTCTACGTCTCCGCCGAGGAGCTCATGGACTTGGAACACGCGCGGCTGGTGCTGCGCGGGGAGCATGGACTGGCGGTCGACCGCGGCCGGATCGTCCGCGAGGCGGTGGCGGTGGTCCTCGCCGACCTCGAATCCCGCGGCGACGCGAGCATCCTCGTCCGCAGACTCCGCGGCCGCTGACCGCCCCACGGCCCGCTCCGTAGCCTGCGGCCTGCTACGCAGCCGACGGCCTGCTGGAGCGCCGCGACACGGTCCAGGCGGCGCCCGGGCCCGTCCGGGCCCGGCACGGCACCCTCTCCCGAGCCGCTTACGCGTCGCTGCCCTCCGCCTCGCGATGGACCTCGGGGGAGCCTCCACGCGGGTCTCCGGAGGAAGGCGGCGGGCGAGCCGCGGGCTCACCGGCACACCTTGCCGGTCACGGCACTAGGCTGCTCGTGGCCGCGTGTCACCCCGCCCGGCCGCCCCTACGCCGCCCCGCACCACCTGGACCGCGATGCCCCCGAAAGACGACGCCGCCCGCCCCCGGGTCCGCCGGACCCTGGGCCGCGGCCCCGGGGCAGGGCCTGCCGCACGGCCCGTGTCGCGCGAGGAGGCCCCCTCCCCCACCCTTGACGCGCCGACCGCGCCCCCGGAGCCCGGAACCGGCCCCGACTCCTTCCAGGACCGGACGACCTCCACAGCAGCCGACCCCGCCGCCGGCGACCCCTCCGGGGCCCCCGCCCCCAACGGTGGCGACGGCTCGGAGGGCTCGGCCCCCGCCGACCGGGCCGGGGTGCTGGATTCCGCCGAGCCCGCCGGGGACGATCGGGCGCGGGCCTTCGCCACCGCTGACTTCGCCGGCGGCACCCCGGCCGGGGTGCCGGACACCGCGGACCCCGCCGGTGGCGACCGGGCCTGGGAGCCCGATACCCCTGACCCTGTCGGTGGCGTCCGGGCGGAGGGCTCCGGTACCGCTGGCTTCACCTGTGGCGGCCGGGCCGGGGCCCCCGACACCGCCGCTGGCGGGGCCCTGCGTACAGCCGAGCCTGCCGGGGACGACCGGGCGCGGGCCTTCGCCACCGGTGACTTCGCCGGAGGTAACGCGGCCGGGGTGCCGGACACTGCGGGCCTCGCCGGTGGCGACCGGGCCGCGGCGCCCGACGCCCCTGACCCTGCCGGTCGCGGCCGGGTGGAGGGCTCCGGTACCGCTGGCTTCGCCGGTGGCGGCCGGGCCGGGGGTCCCGACACCCCTGCCCCCGCCGGTGGCGGCCGGGCGGAGGGCTCCGGTACCGCTGGCTTCGCCGGAGGCGACCGGGCCGGGGCGCCCGGTACTGCTGGCCCCGCCGGAGGCGATGGGCGGTTTACGTTGCGGCTTGCCAATTTCGAGGGGCCGTTCGATCTGCTGCTCCAGCTGATCTCGCGGCACAAGCTGGACGTCACCGAGGTCGCGCTGTCCAAGGTCACCGACGAGTTCATGGCGCACATCCGGGCCATGGGGGCCGACTGGGACCTCGACCAGACCACCGAGTTCCTCGTCGTGGCCGCCACCCTCCTCGACCTGAAGGCCGCCCGGCTGCTGCCGGCCGCCGAGGTCGAGGACGAGGCGGACCTCGCCCTGCTGGAGGCCCGGGACCTGCTCTTCGCGCGCCTGCTCCAGTACCGCGCGTACAAACAGATCGCGGAGATCTTCGAGCGGCGCGCGGAGACCGAGGGCAGGCGCTACCCCCGGACGGTGGGGCTGGAGCCGCACCACGCCGACCTGCTGCCCGAGGTCGTCATCAGCATCGGACCGGAGGGCTTCGCCCGCCTCGCCGTCAAGGCCATGCAGCCCAAGGCCAAGCCGCAGGTGTACGTGGACCACATCCACGCACCCCTCGTCAGCGTGCGCGAGCAGGCCGGCCTCGTGGTGCGCATGCTGAAGGCACGCGGCGAGGCCACCTTCCAGGAGCTCACCGAGGACGCCGAGGACACCCTCACCGTGGTCGCGCGCTTCCTGGCCCTCCTGGAGCTCTACCGGGAGAAGGCGGTCATCCTCGACCAGGAGGAGGCCCTGAAGACCCTCACCGTCCGCTGGAGCGGCGGGGACGGCGACGGCATGCCGACGGTGACCGACGAGTTCGACCAGATCGTGGAGGCGAAGGATTGAGCAGCGAAGCGAGCGCGGTGGCCGCGCTGGAGCTGAAGCCGGCCCTGGAAGCCGTACTCATGGTCGTGGACGAGCCCGCGACCGAGGCGCACCTCGCCAAGGTGCTGGAGCGCACCCCCCGCGAGGTCGCGGACGCGCTGCGTGAGCTCGCCGACGAGTACACGGCCGCGCGCAGGGGTTTCGAGCTGCGGCTGGTCGCGGGCGGGTGGCGGTTCTACACCCGGGCCGAGTACGCGCCGGCCGTCGAGGGCTTCGTACTGGACGGCCAGCAGGCCCGGCTGACTCAGGCGGCCCTGGAGACCCTGGCGGTCGTCGCGTACCGCCAGCCGGTGAGCCGGTCGAGGGTCTCGGCGGTCCGCGGAGTGAACTGCGACGGGGTCATGCGGACCCTCCTCCAACGCGGTCTGGTGGAGGAGGCGGGGACGGAACCCGAAACAGGTGCGATCCTATACAGGACGACGAACTACTTTCTGGAGCGGATGGGCCTGCGCGGCCTGGACGAGCTCCCGGAGCTCGCGCCCTTCCTCCCCGAGGCGGACGCGATCGAAGCTGAGACGCAAGAAGGTGTGCCGTCGTTCGATCCGGACGCACCGGACACCGATGAAGACGACAAGACGACGGAACTTTGATGCGAAGCAGCGGCAACGGCAACGGTGGCAACAGGAACAGCAGCGGCGGTGGCGGCGGCGGGCGCGGTAACGCCCGTGGCGGCGCCGGCGGCGGTGGTGGCTACCGCGGCGGCTCCGGCGGTGGCTCCGGCTCCGGCGGCGGTTACCGCGGTGGCTCCGGTGGCGGCAGCTCCAGCGGTGGCGGCGCCCGGGGCGGAAGCTCCGGCGGCGGTTACCGCAGCGGCGGCGGCTCCGGCGGCGGCTACCGCAGCGGCGGCGGCTCCGGTGGCGGCTACCAGGGCGGCGGCTCCGACTCGCGCGACCGCGAGCAGGCACCCCGCATCCGCAACCCGCGCCCCGAGGAGCGCCGCTACGACGTGGGCCCCGAGGGCGAGCGCAGCGGGCGCGGTGGCCCCAAGGCCGGTGGCGGCGGCGCCCGCGGTGCGGCTGACGGCGGCCGGGGCGGTTCGGGTGCCCGTGGCGCCGCGGCCCGCGGTGGCGCCAAGGGTGGTCCCAAGACCTCCAAGACCCCCGGCATCGGCGGCGCCGGCGGCCCGCGCCGCGGTCCGGGCAGCCGCAGCGGGCAGTCCCGTCCGCGTGAGCTGGACGCGCGGATCGAGGAGCGCGTGCGCGACCGGTACGCCGACAAGCCCGTGATCAAGACCCCCAAGACCTTCCCGGGTGCCGAGGAGGAGGGGGAGCGTCTGCAGAAGGTGCTCGCCCGCGCCGGCATGGGTTCGCGCCGCGCCTGCGAGGAGCTCATCGAGCAGGCCCGTGTCGAGGTCAACGGCGAGATCGTGCTGGAGCAGGGCAAGCGCGTCCTGCCGAAGGACGAGATCAAGGTGGACGGCCTGACCGTCGCCACCCAGTCGTACCTGTTCTTCGCGCTGAACAAGCCCGCCGGTGTCGTCTCCACGATGGAGGACCCGGACGGCCGCCAGTGCCTGGGCGACTACGTCACCAACCGTGAGACGCGTCTCTTCCACGTCGGCCGGCTCGACACCGAGACCGAGGGCATCATCCTGCTCACCAACCACGGTGAGCTGGCCCACCGCCTCACGCACCCGAAGTACGGCGTGAAGAAGACGTACGTCGCCGCCATCACCGGCCCGCTGCCGCGCGAGATCGGCAAGCGGCTCAAGGACGGCATCGAGCTGGAGGACGGCTACGCCCGTGCCGACCACTTCCGTGTCGTCGACCAGGTCGGCAAGAACTACCTGGTCGAGGTCACCCTCCACGAGGGCCGCAAGCACATCGTCCGCCGCATGATGGCGGAGGCCGGCTTCCCGGTCGAGAAGCTCGTACGGACGTCCTTCGGGCCGATCGAGCTGGGCGACCAGAAGTCCGGCTGGCTGCGCCGCCTGACCAACACCGAGGTCGGCATGCTGATGCGCGAGGTCGGTCTGTAGTACCCCCAGTACCCCGTACGCCCAGTACCGCCCGCCCGTTCCCGGGTGAGGGAAGCCCGCAGTGCCTCACGGCGCTGCGGGCTTTTGCCTTGCCCGGCGGCCCCGGCACTGTTTATAGTCAACCTGACTATTAAAGGGGGTCGGCATGAGCCGGACCGGGTACGCGGGCCCGTACGACCCGTCGGCCTTCGAGCCGTTCGCGGTGACCGTCGACCTGGCCGTGTTCACCGTGCGCCGCGGAGCCCTGCACGTGCTGCTGATCCGGCGCGGCCAGGAGCCGTACGCGGGGGCCTGGGCGCTGCCCGGCGGGTTCGTCCTGCCCCGGGAGTCCGCGGAGACAGCCGCGCGCCGCGAACTGGCCGAGGAGACCGGTCTGTCGGAGCGGGTCGTGGCGGCGCTCCACCTGGAGCAGCTGCGCACGTACAGCGAGCCGGACCGGGATCCCCGGATGCGGGTGGTCTCGGTGGCCTTCACGGCGCTCGTGCCGGACCTGCCGGAGCCGGCGGCGGAGGGCGGCGGGGACGCGGCGCACGCCCGCTGGCTGGCGCTGGGGGAGGTCGCGGACCTGGCCTTCGACCACGCGGTGATCCTGGCGGACGCGCGGGAGCGGATCGGCTCGAAGCTGGAGTACACCTGCCTGGCCACCGCGTTCTGCCCGCCCGAGTTCACCCTGGGGGAGCTCCAGCGCGTCTACGAGACGGTCTGGGACACCGCCCTCGACCGCCCCAACTTCCGCCGCAAGGTCCTCGCGACGCCGGGGTTCGTCGAGGCCGTTCCGGGCGCTGCCCGGCTGACCGGGGGCCGCGGCAAACCGGCGGCCCTCTACCGGCCCGGACCGGCCACCACGCTCCATCCCCCTCTGCTCCGACCGGAAGGAACCACCCGATGACGAAGCGAGCCGCGACGGGCGCGCTGATCGGCCTGGCCCTGGGCGACGCCCTCGGCTTCCCGACCGAGTTCAACGACGTGCCGTCGATCCTGGCCAAGACGGGCCCGTGGCGGGAGATGCCGCTGCCCCGCCCGGCGATCGTCACGGACGACACCCAGATGACCCTCGCCCTGGCACGCGGCATACGGACGGCCATGGACCGGGGCCGGGTGGGACCGCTGCGCCTCGCCCGCCCGGTCCGGGAGGAATTCGTCGACTGGTACCACTCGCCGGAGAACAACCGCGCCCCGGGCAACACCTGCCTGCGGGCCTGCTCCCTGCTGAACCACCCGGAGCGGGACTGGCGGGACGCCAGCCAGATCGGCTCCAAGGGCTGCGGGGCCAACATGCGGGTGGCCCCGGTGGGGCTGGTGCCGGGCTGGACGGAGGAGGAGCGGGCGGGCGCGGCCCAGCTCCAGTCGGCCCTCACCCACGGCCATCCGACGGCGCTCGCGGCCTCCGACCTGACGGCGCGGGCGGTGTACCTGCTGGCCGCGGGCACCGAGGTGACGGGCCTGGTGGGCCACCTGCGCTCGTACGCCCTGGAGAACCGCACCCGCTACCACGAGCGCTGGCTCGGGGACCTCTGGCAGCGGAGCGCCTCCGACGCCTCGCCGGAGTCCTTCATCGCGCGCGGCTGGGACGACTGCCTGGCGGTCCTGGACCGCCTGGCGGCCGCGCTGCGGTCCCCCTCCCCGGAGACCGACCCCTGCCTGACCACGGGCGACGGCTGGATCGCCGAGGAGGCCCTCGCCACCGCGCTGCAGTGCTTCCTCCTCTTCCCCGAGGAGCCCCTGCTGGCCCTGCGCCGCGCGGCCTGCACGGCGGGCGACTCCGACTCCATCGCCTGCCTCGCCGGCGCCTTCGCCGGAGCCCACCTCGGCGCGGACGTCTGGCCCCGCGACTGGGAGGGCCGCATCGAGTACCGCGACGAACTCCTGGCCTTCGGCGCCCTCTGGGACGCGTGACCCATGCTGGACGCACTGAGTCTCGACCTGACCCCCGTCGTGGCGGAGCAGCCCGACCCGTTGCTCTTCGCCACGGTCTCGGGCGCCCACCTGTACGGTTTTCCGTCCCGGGACTCCGACATCGACCTGCGGGGCGCCCACCTCCTCCCGGCGCGGGCCCTCCTGGGCCTGCGCGAACCGGAGGAGACCCGCACCCGCATGTGGGACCGGGACGACGTGGAGATGGACCTCGTCACGCACGACCTGCGCAAGTTCGTCCGCCTGATGCTGAACCGCAACGGCTACGTGCTGGAGCAGCTACTCTCCCCGCTCGTGGTGCACACGACGCCGGCGCACGCGGAGCTGATCGCGCTGGCCCCGGGCGTCCTGACCTCCCACCACGCCCACCACTACCGGGGCTTCGCCAACACCCAGTGGCGGCTCTTCGAGAAGGCCGCCGAACTCAAGCCGCTGCTCTACGCGTTCCGGGCCCTGCTCACCGGCATCCACCTGATGCGGTCGGCCGAGGTGCAGGCGCACCTGCCGACCCTGCTGGCCGAGGTGCCGGAGGCACCCTCGTACCTGGCCGCCCTGATCGAGGCCAAGGTGGCCGCCGAACACGGGGGCTACGAGGGTCCGGCCGTCGGCGGGGTGCGGGAGGACTTCCAGGCACTGCACGCGGTGCTGGACGCGGCGCAGTCCGGCTCCGCGCTGCCCGAGCACGGGTCGGCGTACGACGCGCTCGACGAGTTCGTCGTACGGCGGCGCGTGCTACGCGGCTGACGCGCGGCGGGTGCGGACGAGGAAGTCCTGCACGCGGGCGCGGTCCGGTTCCGCGGACAGGGGAGTACGGGCCAGGGCCGTCTCGGTCTCCTCCTGGAGGCGGGTCATCCAGGCGTCGACCTCGTCCCAGGTGAGCTCCCCGCGGCGGACCGCGAGGAGGCGGTCGCGGTGCGGGCGGGCGTCGATGGTCAGGCGGCCCGTGCGCAGGAGGTCGCGGCAGGACAGCAGCAGGCGCAGCAAGTGCATGGCGTGCTTCCAGCGCGGGGCGCCGTGGACGCGGACGTCCGCGAGGAGTTTGCCGCGCTGGGAGGCCGCGTACCGGCTGAAGCTGGTGTGGGCCCGGCGGGAGAGGAAGGCCCCGCGCAGGGAGATCAGTTCCTCGCCGACCGGGGTCAGCACCTCCACCAGCGGGGAGTGCAGGCACTCCAGGACGTTCGGGTTGGCCCGCAGGGCCAGTTCGCAGAAGCGCTCCAGCTCCCAGGAGAACTGCTCGTCCCGCGGGCCCTCCACGTGCGCGGGGGGCTTCTCGAACCGCCAGAACAGCGGGGTCGGGGCGAGGTAGACACCGCGCCGGTCGGTGTCGCTCGCCTCCGTCGCCAGCCCGAACGCCCGGGAGCCCATCACGCACCGGTAGACCGTGTGGTCCCGTACCAGCGTCAGATCGTCCATCCGGGGAGGGTATGCAGCACGCCCCGCGCTAGGCCAGCGAGATACTGCCGTCCGCCGCGACCTTGATCTCCTTCTCCGGCAGCGGGCGGGTGGCCGGTCCCTTGACCACCGCGCCGTCCGCGACCTGGAAGGTGCTCTGGTGGCAGGGACAGTCGATGGTGCCGTTCGCCACCTTGTTCACGAGGCAGCCCTGGTGGGTGCAGACCGCCGAGAAGCAGCGGAAGGACCCGGCCGTGGGCTGGGTGATCACGAGCTTCTGGTCCTTGAGGATCGTGCCGCCGCCCACCGGTACGTCCGCCGCCTTGGCGATGGCCGCCGAGGCTCCCGCGCCGGTGTCCGGGGCGACGGGCGGGGTGGCCGGGCCGCTCGGCTCGTTCCGGGGGGCCTTCTCGCCGTCACCGTCACCGCAGGCGGTGAGCGCGCCTCCGGCCAATGCGGCCGCGCCGGCCGCCAGTACCGTGCGCCGGGCGGTGTGCGTGGGGTCGCTCATGAGGGTCTCCTCGCTTGTGGCCGGATGGGGCGAGCAGCATCCTGGCCTGCGACCGGCTCCAGGAGAAGCTTGCCGCGCCGTTTCACCGGCCCGGTTGCCATGGGGCCAGTGAGGCAGGACTGCCCGGTGTGCGTACGACTTCCCACACGTGGACCACGGCGTCCCGGTTCAGCGGACCGTGGACGTGCGGGTAGCGGCCGCCCGATTCACCCTCCCGGCGGACCTCGTGGGCCAGTGCGGCCTCGTCGAGCTCCACCGCGAGCAGGGTCCCCGGCACCCCGCGGTAGTGGGCGTCGGCGATGTCGAGCGCCGTCGCACGGTCCGCCGAACAGTGCACGAAGCCCTCGGAGTCCAGCGAGGGCGGGGCGTACGGGAGCTCGGGCGCGGCGGTCCAGTCGGCGAGGGGGACGATGTGGAAGATCATGCCGATCGTTCTACCCCAGCGGCCGCGCACGGCCGCGCCAGGCGGCGGCGAAGATGCCGTCCGGTCGGCTGGAGGACATCATCGAGCAGCAGAACCGGTAGCAGCCGCCGCGCGAGGCCCGGCCGATGCCGATGTCCACCGGACGGGCCGCCGGGCCCTCGCGCCGTACGGGCTGGCTACCCTGGCCAGGCAGTCCCGTCGCCGTGCCGTACGCAACCCTGGAGCGCCCCGTGAGAACCGCCGTCGTCATCGGAACCGGACTGATCGGCACCTCCGCGGCGCTCGCGCTGTCCGCCCGCGGGATCACCGTGCACCTCGCCGACCACGACCCGGCCCAGGCCCGTACGGCGGCCGCCCTCGGCGCCGGCACCGACGAGGCGCCGCAGAGCCAGGTCGACCTCGCGATCGTCGCCGTGCCGCCGGCCCACGTGGCCACGACGCTGGCCGACCTGATCGGACGCGGGGTGGCACGGGCGTACGTGGACGTGGCGAGCGTCAAGGGCGGGCCGCGGCGGGAGCTGGCGGCGCTCGGCGTGGACGCCACCGCGTACATCGGGACGCACCCGATGGCCGGCAAGGAGCAGTCGGGACCGCTCGCCGCCACGGCGGACCTCTTCGAGGGCCGGCCATGGGTGCTGACCCCGACCCCGGACACGGAGCACGAGGTGCTGAACCTCGCGCTGGAGCTCGTGGCCCTGTGCCGGGCCGTACCGGTGGTGATGGACGCGGACGCGCACGACCGGGCGGTGGCGCTGGTCTCGCACACCCCGCAGCTGGTCTCCAGCATGGTCGCGGCCCGGCTGGAGGACGCCGACGAGACGGCGGTCCGGCTGTGCGGGCAGGGCATCCGGGACGTGACCCGGATCGCGGCCTCCGATCCGCGGATGTGGGTGGAGATCCTGTCGGCCAACCCGGGGCCGGTGGCGGACGTCCTCGCCGGGATCGCGGCCGACCTGGAGGAGACCGTGGAGGCGCTACGGGGCCTCCAGTCGGCCGACGTGGAGAAGCGGCGCGGCGGCGCGGCGGGCATCGAGGACGTGCTGCGGCGCGGGAACGCGGGCCGGGTGCGGGTGCCGGGCAAGCACGGCGCGGCGCCGATGGTCTACGAGACGGTGGCGGTGCTCATCTCCGACCAGCCGGGGGAGCTGGCGCGGATCTTCGCCGATGCGGGACGGGCGGGGGTCAACATCGAGGACGTGCGGATCGAGCATGCGACGGGGCAGCAGGCGGGGCTCGTGCAGTTGATGGTGGAGCCGCGGGCCGTGGCCGGCCTCACGGCCGAGCTGCGGGAGCGGGGCTGGGCGCTGCGGCAGCAGTAGCGGGTCGGGCGGGGCACCGTTGCCGGGGGCGCCGCCCCCGGACCCCCGCGCCTCAAACGCCGGCGGGGCTGGAGTTGCGCGGCGGGGCTGAAAGATCGGGGCTCCGCCCCGGACCCCGCGCCTCAAACGCCGGCGGGGCTGGATTTGCGCGGCGGAGCTGGATTTGCCGGGCGGGGTCGGGGGGTGTTCGGGGCCGGTAACCTTGGGGAGGGGCGCTTTGCCGCGCCCGGACACGTACGCGCAACCAGGAAGGTGCCCGCACCGTGGAAACCGTAGCTCCGTCCGCCGTGATCGTCGCCATCGACGGTCCCTCCGGCACGGGCAAGTCCAGCACCTCCAAGGCCGTGGCCGCCAAGCTCGGGCTGCGCTACCTGGACACCGGTGCCCAGTACCGGGCCATCACCTGGTGGATGATCACCAACGGTGTCGACACCGACGACCCGCAGGCCATCGCGGTCGCCGCCGGCAAGCCCTCCATCGTGTCCGGCACCGATCCGGCCGCGCCCACCATCACCGTGGACGGACTCGACGCCGCGGGGCCGATCCGGACCCAGGAGGTCACCTCCAAGGTCAGCGCCGTCAGCGCCGTCCCCGAGGTGCGCACCCTCATCACCGAGCTGCAGCGCTCCATCGCCGCCCAGGCGGCCGAGGAGGCGGAGGGCATCGTCGTCGAGGGCCGGGACATCGGTACCACCGTCCTGCCCGGCGCCGACCTCAAGGTCTTCCTGACCGCCTCCGCCGAGGCGCGCGCCGCCCGGCGCAACGGAGAGCTCCGCGGCAAGGAGGCCGCCGGTCTCGCGGCCACCAAGGAGGCGCTGATCAAGCGCGACGCGGCGGACTCCGGCCGCAAGACCTCCCCGCTGGCCAAGGCCGGCGACGCCGTCGAGGTGGACACCACCGAGCTCACGCTCGACCAGGTCATCGAGTGCATCGTGACCTTGGTGGAAGAGAAGCGGGCGGGCCGCAAGTGAGCGAAGCGCCCTCCCTCAAGGGTGCGGCGGTCGGCAGGCGCATCGGCGTCGGGCTCATGTACGGGCTGTGGAAGCCGCGCGTGCTCGGTGCCTGGAAGGTGCCCGTCTCGGGCCCCGTCATCCTTGCCGTGAACCACTCCCACAACATCGACGGCCCCATGGTCATGGGCACCGCGCCGAGGCCGCTGCACTTCCTGATCAAGAAGGAAGCGTACGTGGGCCCGCTCGGCCCCTTCCTCGAAGGGATCGGGCAGGTCAAGGTCGACCGCGCCGGCGTCGACCGGACGGCGATAAGCCGCGCGCTCGGCGTGCTCGACAATGGAGGGGCCCTGGGGATATTTCCCGAGGGCACCCGCGGTGAGGGAGACTTCGCCTCGCTGCGCGCGGGTCTGGCGTACTTCGCGGTCCGCAGCGGCGCGCCGATCGTGCCCGTCGCCGTCCTCGGCAGCACCGAGAACCGCGGAAAGCTGATCCCGGGGCTGCCGCCCTTCAAGAGCCGGGTCGACGTCGTCTTCGGCTCGGCCTTCGACGCGGGCGACGGCACCGGCCGCCGTACCCGTACCGCGCTGGACGAGGCCACCGTACGCATCCAGGACCGGCTGACCGCCCACTTGGCCGACGCGAAGCGCCTCACCGGGCGCTGAGCGAGACTTGACCTAGTAGTGGAACCGCGCTGCGCGGGCACCACCGATCACCACGAACGACGAGGAACGGACTTCATGAACGACCAGCACGACCACGGAGCACTTGGCGATGCCGAGTACGCGGAGTTCATGGAGCTCGCCGCGGAAGAGGGCTTCGACATCGAGGACGTCGAAGGCGCGATCGAGGCGGCGGGTCACGGGCCGCTGCCCGTCCTCGCCGTCGTCGGCCGCCCGAACGTCGGCAAGTCCACCCTGGTGAACCGGATCATCGGCCGCCGCGAGGCGGTCGTCGAGGACAAGCCCGGCGTCACCCGCGACCGCGTCACGTACGAGGCCGAATGGGCCGGCCGGCGCTTCAAGGTCGTCGACACCGGCGGCTGGGAGCAGGACGTCCTCGGCATCGACGCCTCCGTCGCCGCCCAGGCCGAGTACGCCATCGAGGCCGCCGACGCGGTCGTCTTCGTCGTGGACGCCAAGGTCGGCGCCACCGACACCGACGAGGCCGTCGTCCGCCTGCTGCGCAAGGCGGGCAAGCCCGTCGTCCTGTGCGCCAACAAGGTCGACGGCCAGAGCGGCGAGTCCGACGCGGCCTCCCTGTGGTCGCTGGGCCTCGGCATGCCGCACCCGGTCTCCTCGCTGCACGGCCGCGGTACCGGCGACATGCTCGACGCCGTCCTGGAGGCCCTGCCGGAGGCCCCCGCGCAGACCTTCGGCGCCGCCGCCCCCGGCGGCCCGCGCCGCATCGCGCTGATCGGCCGCCCCAACGTCGGCAAGTCCTCGCTGCTCAACAAGGTGGCGAAGGAGGACCGCGTCGTCGTCAACGAGCTGGCCGGCACCACCCGCGACCCGGTCGACGAGCTGATCGAGCTCGGTGGCATCACCTGGAAGTTCGTCGACACCGCCGGCATCCGCAAGAAGGTCCACCTTCAGCAGGGCGCCGACTACTACGCCTCCCTGCGTACGGCCGCCGCCGTCGAGAAGGCGGAGGTCGCGGTGATCCTGATCGACACCACCGAGAACATCAGCGTCCAGGACCAGCGCATCATCACGATGGCCGTCGAAGCGGGCCGCGCGATCGTGATCGCGTACAACAAGTGGGACGAGCTCGACGAGGAGCGCCGCTACTACCTCGAGCGCGAGATCGAGACCGAGATGCAGCAGGTCTCCTGGGCGCCCCGGGTGAACGTCTCGGCGCTCACCGGCCGCCACATGGAGAAGCTGGTCCCGGCGATCGAGACCGCCCTCGCGGGCTGGGAGACGCGCGTCCCCACCGGTCGGCTGAACGCCTTCCTCGGTGAGGTCGTCGCCGCCCACCCGCACCCGATCCGCGGCGGCAAGCAGCCCCGCATCCTGTTCGGTACCCAGGCGGGGAGCAAGCCGCCGCGGTTCGTCCTCTTCGCCTCCGGCTTCCTGGAGCACGGCTACCGGCGCTTCATCGAGCGCCGGCTGCGCGAGGAGTTCGGCTTCGAGGGCACCCCGATCCACATCTCGGTGCGGGTGCGCGAGAAGCGCGGCGCCCAGCACAAGAAGAAGTAGCCGCGAGGCGCCCCGTCAGGGTCAGTAACCTCGGCGCGGAGCGGGCGGCAGGGCCGCCGGGACGTGTGTCATCCCGGTCTGGTGCTGCCGCCCGCCGGCGTATCCGGGGCTGCCCGCGTACGAGTACGCCGGCTGCGGCTGCGGGGTGTACGAGGGCTGCCAGGCGTCGGTCTGCTGCCATGCGGAACCGTTCCAGCCGCTGCCGTACGCGCTGCCGCCGGTGGAGGCGCCCCCGTAGGAGAAGGCCGTGAACCCGAGGTCCTCCTCGCCCGTACGGTCGCCCGGCAGGGCCCGGAAGGCGCGCAGGTACTCCGAGTACAGCGTGTCGTAGATCGGGGTGTGCGAGACGGCCGGAGAGCTGTCCCGGTCGCGTGCCGGGCGCATCGCGGGGACGGTGCTCGGATAGGACGGGGCGCGGGAGGAGTCGTATGAATGCACGTATCAGCCAACGAAACCGGCGCCCTGCGGATGCGGGGTGACGGGGCAGGAAACGCAGATCGCCGGGGGTGCGCGGGACGGACCGCACACCCCCGGCGCACGCCGCCCGGCCCCCTCGGCGGGGGCTGAGCGGCCTTGAGGCCGCTTGGGCGGCCGTTCCGGGTCCGGCTGGGGATCAGGCGCCGGGCGTACCCGCCAGGGGCATCGCGGCGGCCACGAGCTTGCCGGCGGCGGCGGCCTTGTCCAGCGCGTCGCGCAGCAGGTCCTCACGGGGCTGCTGGCCGATGGAGCCGACCGGCGCGGCGTAGATGAGCACGCGCTGGGTCTTGTTGACGGCGGCCCGCCAGCCGTCGGTGACCGACAGCGCCTGGTGCGCCTGCCACCAGGCGACCTGGCCGCCGCCCTCGGTGCCCGGCTGCAGAACGGCGTGCAGCTGGCCGCCGGCGAGCAGGACCGACCAGCCGCCCAGGGTGGTGGGGAGCTCGGCGGTGTCGGTGACCGGGATGAAGCCCTGCTCGATGAGGAGCGGCAGGAAGTCGTCACCGGGGCCGTCGCTGCCGGGGCGGGCGATCGGCGCGGTCGGCTCGACGACCAGGGCGGGGTGCAGTTCGCCGCCGATCAGGATCAGGCCGCTGGTGATGCCGAGGACGGCCTGGCCGCCGGGCACGTTCTGCGGGACGTTCGCGCCGGCCGAGGCAGCGGCGGGGGCGGCGGTGGGGGCCGGGCTGTCGCCGGTGATGCTGCGGACGGCTCCCTGGAGCTGCTCCTCGGAGACGGAGACGACCTGCGAGGGGATGCAGGCGGCGTGGGCGAAGGCGAGGACGGCGGTCTCCTCGCCGACGAACAGCACCGTGCTGGTGCGGTCGCTCTCCGGGTCGCCCGGGGTGCGGCAGGAGGTGCAGTCGTAACTGCGCGGCGCGTCGTCGCCGACGAGCAGCCTGTCGGCTTCTTCGTCACCGATCTCGGCACGTACCTCATCACTGACGTCGAGCATGCGCGGCACGGGGTGACTCCTCGGCATAGGTGCGGGTCCGGGGGGCTCCCGGCTCGCCGGGCTCAACGGGGCAGTGGCGGCCCGGGTCACGCCATTGGAGGGAACGGATTCGAACCGGGCCCCCGGAAGAGTGAACCGTCCGACCGGAGCTTTCCTTTCGTGCCAACTCTTTTCTGGTTGTGCGCAGTTGATGGTCGGGTGTGCTCGTCTGGTCCGGGGTGACGGGTCGGCCGACCGGGTGGGGCGCCGTGACCAGCCGCGTGGTGGGCCGAGAAGGCGACGGGCGGCTGCGTAGCGTGACCCGATGCCCAACCTCCGGATCCGCCGGTCCGCCGGTGCAGCCGCCGCCACCGCTGTCGCCGTGCTGGTGCTCGCACTCCCCAGCGGCGTGGCGGCCTCGGCGCCGCCGCCTCCCGCGCCCGGGCCGGCGGGGGCGGCGCACCCCGGCTCTCCGGGTGTGATCGGGGACGGGCCGGGGGACTGCGGACCGGGCGGGGAGTGGCCCTGGGACTGCGTGGCCGACTGCGAGAGCGGCGGCCGGTGGGCCGTCAACACAGGCAACGGCTTCTACGGCGGGCTGCAGTTCCGGCAGCCGACGTGGGAGGAGTACGGCGGACTGGCGTTCGCGAAGCGGGCCGACCTGGCGAGCCGCGGGCAGCAGATCCGGGTCGCCGAGGACGTCCTCGACCGGCAGGGGTGGAACGCGTGGCCCGTGTGCTCGAAGAGGTACGGGCTGGCGGGGCGGATGCACCCGGTGCGGGCGGGGGACACGCTGGTGTCGATCGCCCGCGAGCACCGGGTCCGGGGCGGGTGGCGGGCGCTGTACGAGGCGAACCGGGCGCTGATCGGGCCGAGGCCGGGAGCGATCGCGGTGGGCATGCTGCTGGCCGTGCCGGAGCCCGCCCCGGAGCCGTCCGCTCCGCCGGTTCCGGCCGGGCCGAAGCCCCCGTCCCCCACGGTGCCGTCCCCCGCCGCGCCGACGCCGACGCCTCCGCCGGCTAAGGCTCCGACCCCGGCGCCGGCCGCTGCGTCGCCTCCCCGCTGAACACCAGCCGTCCGCGCGTTGCGCGATGCCGTGAAGACGCTGACTCTGGAAGCATCGAGCCGACGCGCTCGCTCGGACACCGGTGGTGAGCCAGATGGTCCAGAGCAGACACCCACGTGCCACCGCCTGGGCGGCGGCCGCAGTCCTGCTGGTCGTACCAGCCGTCACGGGATGTTCCGGAGACTCGGACCGGGGAGGACAGGGAGCCACGGGCCTGCCTCCCGCCGTGGCCCCCGTCACGCCGACCACCGACGGCCCCACGGCCCCCGCCGACCCCGAGGCCGCCAAGGAGCGGATCGAGGAGAACTGGACCACCGCCTTCGACCCGGAGACCTCCACGGAGGAGAAGGTCAAGGTGCTGGAGCAGGGCGACAGGCTCGCGCCGCTGCTGGTCCGCTTCGCGGCCGATCCCAACGCGGCCAAGGCCTCCGCCGAGGTCAGGGACATCGCCTTCACCTCGCCCACCGAGGCCCGGGTGACGTACGACCTGCTCGTCGACGGCTCCCCCGCACTGCCCGGCAGCAAGGGGACCGCGGTGCTCGAGGACGGAGTCTGGAAGGTGTCGGCCAAGACGCTCTGCGGGCTCGTCGAGCTCAGCGGCCATGCGGCGCCGGCGCCGTGCTGAGACCTGCTGCTCGCGGCGCTGCTGACGGCGAGTGCCGCCTGCGGGAGCCGACTGCCCGAGGCGCGTTCTTCAATGGCACGGCCCTCGACGGCACGGTCCGCCCCGCGCCGAGCCCGTCCGGGTCGGCGTCATCGCCAGCGTCACCAGTCCCGTCGGCGGTGACGCCTTCACCGGCCCCGGTGAAGGAGCCCGCGCGTACTTCGCCGCCCTGAACGCCCGTGGCGGGCTCGGCGGCTGGGGCGGCACCCTCTGCAACGGCACCGAGGTGTACCGGTACTTCAAGCACGAGCAGGGCACCCGGACGGCGACCGTGCTCTCCTAGGAGGCGCCCCGGCCGCGCTGGCAGACTCGGGGGATGCTCGATACCTCCGCACGACTGCTGCGCCTGCTGTCACTGTTGCAGGCCCGCCGCGAATGGACCGGGGCCGATCTCGCGGACCGCCTCGGGGTCACCGCGCGGACGGTCCGGCGCGATGTGGACCGGCTGCGGGAGCTGGGGTATCCGGTGAACGCCAGCCCCGGCACCGGGGGCGGCTACCAGCTGGGGGCGGGGGCCGAGCTGCCGCCGCTGCTGCTGGACGACGACGAGGCCGTGGCCGTCGCCGTCGGGCTGCGGACCGCCGCCGGAAACGGGGTCGAGGGGATCGGGGAGGCCTCCGTACGGGCCCTCGCGAAGCTGGAGCAGGTGCTGCCGTCGCGGCTGCGGCGCAGGGTGTCCGCGCTCAACGAGTTCACCGTGCCGATGCTGCGCGGGGCCCAGCGGTCCACCGTGGACGCCTCGGTGCTGACCGAGCTGGCCTCCGTCTGCCGGGACGGCGAGCGGCTGCGCTTCGCGTACCTGGACCACGAGGGCAACGTCAGCCGCCGCACCGTCGAGCCGCACCGGCTGGTGTGCACCGAGCGGCGCTGGTACCTGGTCGCCTGGGACGTGGACCGGGAGGCGTGGCGGACCTTCCGCGCCGACCGGATCGAGCCCAGAGCGCCGCACGGACCGCGCTTCACTCCGCGCCCGCCGCCGGCCGAGGACCTCGCCGCGTACGTCTCGCAGGGCGTGTCGCAGGGGGTGTACGCCGCCCGCGCGGTGGTGCGGCTGAAGGTTTCCGCGCAGGAGGCGGCGGGGGTCATCGGGCCGAGCGACGGAGTCCTGGAACCGGTCGACGGGCAGAGCTGCCTGCTGCGCACCGGGGCGGTGAACCTGGACGTTCTGGTGATTCACCTCATGTTGCTCGGTTGTGAGTTCGAAGTGGTCGAGCCGCCGGAGCTGACGGATCGGATCAGGGCCGGGCGCGATCTCCTGGCGAGGGCTGTGGACCCGGCGAAGTGAAGGAAATGTAGGGGACCTGAGGGGGATTCAGCTGGTCTGGTCCATGGGGCTCGTGGCAATGTCCGACAGGAATTGCGCGGTAACTCGGCGGAAATCCCGAACCGGCTGTTCGCCGGGCGTGTCGCGGACCGGAAAACAATTTGCGACTGTAGATATTCTGTGACACAAGCGTGACCCGGGACGGACGAACGTCCAGGCGTGGCGCTGACGAACGACGAAGGCGGGCCGGGTCAGTGACCCGGCCCGCCTTCGTCTCGCGGGGTGAGGTGGTGCGTACCGCCCCCGCGGTGGGAGCGTCAGCCGCCGGCGACCGGGCGTGCCGCGGTCCCCCGGGCGGTGGCCCGCTCGGTGTGCACCGGGCGGCGGCTGCCGACCGGGGTGACCGGGGTCCGCTCGGAGCGGATCAGGTGCGGCCGTCCGGCCGGGTGCGTGGCGGGCCGCGGCGCCGGGGTGTGCCCGAGGGCGCCGCCGGCCGGGGCGGGGATCACGACCGGCTCCTCGACGGTGTCGGCGACGCGCCGGAGCTGCCACTTGCCGCCCGCCGAGAGCAGCGGGGTGAGCGCGGAGACGACCGGCGCGGGCATCCGCCCGGTCTCGGCGCGGCGGCGCAGCAGCTCGCGGACGTCGAAGACGTAGGCCTCGGCCCGAGCGATGAGCGGCTCGAACCAGGGGAGGGCCAGCAGGATCAGCAGGCCCGCGGACCAGCCGAGCAGGACATCGCTGACCCAATGCGTACCGAGGTACACGGTGGTGGCGCCGACGCTCAGCGAGACGACCGCGGACACCACGGACAACACCCGCCGGGTGACCACGGTCGAGGCCAGGTAGGCCAGGATTCCCCAGGTCACGACGGCGTTGGCGGTGTGGCCGGAAGGGAATATATCGCCGCCCGCGAAGAGTTCGGCGGATCCGATCTCGGTGGCGTAGTGCGGGCCGAGCCGGCCGAGGCCGAGCTTGACGGACCCGACGGTGACGTTGAGCAGCAGCAGCGCCACGCCGAGGGTGATCAGCGGGCGCAGGGTGTGCTGGCGCCAGGAGCGCCAGCCGAGCCAGGCGGCGACCATGACCGCGGTGGGACCGCGCTGGCCGAGCACGACGAGGTAGTCGAGGAAGGCGTGCAGCTGCGGCCACTGTTCGTAGGGCCGGAAGAACATGACCTGCCAGTCCAGGCGGACCAGCCAGGAAGTGGTCAGTACGGCCACCACGATTGCGAGATAGAAGACGAGGGTCGATCCCAGGAGTACGACGCGATGCCGGCTCATCTGCGGGGTTTGCAGATGAGCCGGTCGCTCTGGTTCCCGGTCCAGCCGGGCGAAGACCCGCTCCAGACGGGTCAGGATTTGGTCGGTACGCACTCAATCGACGTTACCGCGCGTCGATGGTCGGCCCGGGCGAATCGCGGGCTTTGTGATGACCATGTGATGTGGAGTTGGTCTCACGCGGAACTTAATTCCCGGTATTCAGGCTGCGGTTGGACCCGTTTTGATCCACCGTCCCGGCAATTCCTTCGACCACTTACCCGGGATTTATTGCCCCACGTCATTTCCTTTGCCGAACGGTGGCTGGAAATGATCCGTTCCGTGATGTCGGTGCTCTAGGGAGGACCCGAGCCGTTCAGCCAGAACGCCCCGTAGAGCGCCGAAGCCAGGGCCGCCGCTGCCAGCACCAGGGCCGCCCGCCGGGTCCGCCACCGGGCCAGCGCCACCGCCGGCGGCAGCAGCAGCGGGAAGGCCGGCAGCAGCAGCCGGGGCTTGGAGCCGAAGTAGCCGGACGCGCACAGCGCCAGCGCCACGACGATCCCGCAGTACACGAGCAGCGGCGCCGGCTGCCGCTGCCGTACGCACTGCCCGTACAGCCACAGCACCAGCACCACCCCCGCGATCAGCCCCACCCCGGCGAGGAAGGCGGACGAGGCCAGCTTCGCCCCGATGAAGCGGGCGAAGGCCCAGCCGCCGTCGAAGCCGTTGCCCCAGCCGGCCTGCACGTCCAGGTACCCGAGGAGCCCGCCCCCGGTGCGCGCGCCGACCCACAGCACGTACGCCGCCATCCCCATCGGAGCCAGCAGCGCACCCGCCACCACCCGCCAGGACCGCTCCCCGCGCCGCCAGGCCAGTACGGCGGCCACCCACACCGCCGCGACCACCGCCGCGCCGACCGGGCGGGTCAGTCCCGCCCCCGCCGCGAGCAGGCCTGCCGTCAGCCACCGGCCGCGCAGGGCCCCGTACAGCGTCCAAGCGGCGAGTGCGGTGAACAGCGACTCGCTGTACGCCATGGACTGCACGATCCCGACGGGCAGCGCCGCCCACACCGCGACGGCGAGCACCCCGGCCCGGCGGCCGTGCAGCAGATCGGCCACCGCGAAGATCCCCCAGGCCGCGGCGAGCCCGGCGACCGCCGACACCACCAGGCCGGCGGAGCCGTACGAGAGTCCGGTCGCCGCCGACACCAGCCGTTCCAGCCACGGCAGCAGCGGGAAGAAGGCCAGGTTCGAGTGAACGTCACCGTTCGGGAGGACCACCTCGTAGCCGTACCCCTCGGCGGCGATGCGGGCGTACCAGAGCGAGTCCCAGCGCGCCGACAGCAGCGTGTGCGGGCTGCTGCCGACCACCGCACCCCACACCCCGAGCACGGTCAGCCCGAGCAGCCGGACCGCCGCGAACACGGTCAGCGCGGGCGCGGCCCGGCGAAATCCAAGATCTTTCACGGGCATGATTATCGGTGGCGCCGGACCCTGGCCGGGGCCGGGGACCACGGGCCGTGAGCGGGCGTGTACGCGGGGGAGGATGCGGGTGGGGGGAGTGGCGTACGACACACGGGGGCCGTCGCGGGGATGAGAGCTTGGCCACGTGTCGGACAGACGAACTCGCGTACGCTGACCGTTCACTCGCGTGTCGATGCCGGACCCCGTTGGACGCCGCACAGCGCACCACCCCCCGTGGCTCCACAAGACGCTGGTCCGCCGAGCGCGAGGGATCACCTGGGAGGTACATGCATGTCGGGGACGAACGCGGCCGGGGTCGGAACCCCTTCCCCCTGGCAGCGGCTCAGCGCGGCTTCCGGCGGGGCCAACCGCTGGGTCGTCCTGGCGGTTCTCTGCGTCAGCCTGGTCCTCGTCGCGCTCGACGCGACGATCCTGCACGTCGCCGTCCCCTCCGTCACCGAGGACCTGCGCCCCGGCCCGATCGAGCTCCTGTGGATCGTCGACGCCTACCCGCTGGTCTGCGCCGCGCTGCTCATCCTCTTCGGCACCCTCGGTGACCGGGTCGGCCGCCGCCGCGTCCTCCTCCTCGGCTACGGACTCTTCGGCGTCGCCTCCGCGATAGCCTCGCTCGCCGACAACGCCCAGGTCCTCATCGCCGCGCGCGCCCTGCTCGGCATCGGCGGCGCGATGATCATGCCCGCCACCCTGTCGATCCTGCGCCAGGTCTTCCCCGACCGGCGGGAGCGGGCGGTGGCCATCGGCATCTGGACCGCCGTCGCGGCGATCGGCGCGGCCGGCGGCCCGGTCCTCGGCGGCTTCCTCGTCGAGCACTTCTGGTGGGGCTCGGTCTTCCTCATCAACATCCCGCTGATGGCGCTGATCCTGCCGCTCGGGCGGTGGCTGCTGCCGGAGTCGCGCGGCACCGCGGACGGGCCGTGGGACGTGCTCGGCGCGCTGATGGCCGCCGCGGGTGTGCTCGGTTCGGTGCTCGGGATCAAGCGGCTGGGCGCCGAACGCCAGCTCCTCGATGCCGAGGCGCTGGTCCCTCTGCTGGTCGGGGCGGCGCTGCTCGTGCTGTTCGTACGGCGGCAGAAGCGGCGCGCGCACCCGCTGATCGACATGCGGATGTTCTCCCGTGTCGCCTTCTCCACCTCGGTGGGCTGCATCGTGCTCGCCATGCTGGCGCTCGTCGGCCTGGAGCTGATCGCGGTCCAGTACCTCCAGCTCGTGCTGAAGCTCAGCCCGCTGGAGACCGGCCTGCGGCTGTTGCCGCTGACCTTCGCCGCTATGGCCGCGGGCGCCACCGGGTCGTACACCCTGGGCCGGGTCGGGCCGCGCGCGATGGTCTCGCTGGGCTTCCTGCTGACGGCCTTCGCCGTGCTGCTGCTGACGCTGATGGGCCAGCAGGACCGGCCGCTGCTGCTGACGGTCGGTTTCATCCTGCTCGGCTTCGGGCTGCAGACGACGCTGTTCGCCGCGTACGAGTCGATGCTGAGCGAGGCCCCGGCGGCCACCGCGGGCGGCGCGGCGTCGATCGGCGAGACCTCGTACCAGCTGGGCGCGGGCATCGGCATCGCGCTGCTGGGCAGCGTGATGAACGCGGCGTACCGGCCGGGGCTCGTGGGGGTGCCGGGGGTTTCGGCGGCGGACTCGGCGGGCGCCGCGAACTCTCTGGGCGAGGCCTACCAGATCGCCGCGGGGCTCGGGGGGCCGGCGGGGGCCTCGCTGTACGCCGCGGCGCGGCACTCCTTCGTGCACGGGCTGCACGTGACGCTGCTGGTGAGTGCGGGGCTGCTGTTGGCGGGGGCGGTGATGGCGCTGAAGCTGCCGCGGGCGATGGACTGTGGGGCGGGGGAGAGTGCCGAGGTGGAGGCGGAGGCGGTCGTGGTGCGGTTGCCCGTGCAGGCGGCCGGGGAGCAGCGGGCGGCTTCGGTGGAGAGTGCGACGCGCTGACCGCGTGCGGTGTGGTGCGGTGCGGCGCGGCGCCGTTGCCGGGGGCGCTGCCCCCGGACCCCCGCGCCTCAAACGCCGGCGGGGCTGAAAGATCGGGGCTCCGCCCCGGACCCCGCGCCTCAAACGCCGGCGAGGCTCGATTTGCCCGGCGGGGCTGAGAGATCGGGGCTCCGCCCCGGACCCCGCGCCTCAAACGCCGGCGGGGCTGGATTGGTGCGGCGGGGCT
Source organism: Streptomyces sp. NPDC028910 (assembly GCF_055564955.1). Lineage (NCBI taxonomy): Bacteria > Bacillati > Actinomycetota > Actinomycetes > Kitasatosporales > Streptomycetaceae > Streptomyces > Streptomyces sp. NPDC028910. Next base: position 53,247 of record NZ_JBVHVF010000008.1, read on the forward strand.
GGGTTGGGGCGGGCGGGGCTGGATTTGGGGGGCGGAGGCGCATAGCGTCGGCTGGGCGTGAAAACTTGCGCTGCTAGGTTCTGTCTCAGGCCGCCGGGAGGCCCAGTGTCCGCGTTCCTGCCCCATGATCCGCTCGGGCTCGACGAGCTCCTCGGGCCCGAGGACCTCGCCGTCCGGGACACCGTTCGCCAGTGGGCCGCCGACCGGGTGCTGCCGGACATCGCCCAGTGGTACGAGAGCGGCGAGCTGCCGGCGATCCGGGAGCTGGCCCGGGAGCTCGGTGCCATCGGGGCGCTCGGGATGTCCCTCCAGGGCTACGGATGTGCCGGCGCCAGCGCCGTGCAGTACGGCCTCGCCTGCCTGGAGCTGGAGGCCGCCGACTCCGGCATCCGCTCGCTGGTCTCCGTACAGGGGTCGCTGGCGATGTACGCGATCTGGAAGTACGGCTCCGAGGAGCAGAAGCAGCGCTGGCTGCCCGGCATGGCCGCGGGCGAGCTGATCGGCTGCTTCGGGCTGACCGAGCCCGATGTGGGATCGGACCCCGCCGCGATGCGGACCTACGCCAAGCGCGACGGCGGCGACTGGGTGCTGAACGGGCGCAAGATGTGGATCACCAACGGTTCCGTCGCGGCGGTCGCCGTCGTGTGGGCGCAGACCGACGAGGGGATCCGCGGATTCGCGGTGCCCACCGACACCGCCGGGTTCTCCGCGCCGGAGATCAAGCACAAGTGGTCCCTGCGGGCCAGTGTCACGAGCGAGCTCGTGATGGACGACGTGCGGCTGCCGGCCGACGCGGTGCTGCCGGAGGTCACCGGGCTCAAGGGCCCGCTCGGCTGCCTCAGCCACGCGCGGTACGGGATCATCTGGGGATCCATGGGCGCGGCGCGCGCCAGTTTCGAATCCGCCCTCGACTACGCGAGGACGCGGGAGCAGTTCGGCAAGCCGATCGGCGGCTTCCAGCTCACCCAGGCCAAACTGGCGGACATGGCCCTCGAACTCCACAAGGGCATCCTGCTCGCCCACCACCTGGGCCGTCGGATGGACGCGGGCACCCTGCGGCCGGAGCAGATCAGCTTCGGCAAGCTCAACAACGTCCGCGAGGCCATCGACATCTGCCGTACCGCGCGGACCATCCTCGGTGCCAACGGGATCTCCCTCGAATACCCCGTCATGCGGCACGCCACCAACCTCGAATCGGTCCTCACCTACGAGGGCACCGTCGAGATGCACCAGCTCGTGCTGGGCAAGGCGCTCACCGGGCTCGACGCCTTCCGGTGAGGGCCCTGCCTAGCTCTGGTTGAAGAAGTCGCGCGAGCGGCCGCCGGGCTCGCCGCTCACGATCTGGGTGTCGGCCGGGGTCAGCAGGAAGACCCTGGTCGCCACCCGCTCGATCGAACCGCGCAGGCCGAAGGTCAGACCGGCCGCGAAGTCGACCACGCGCTTGGCGTCGCCCGGGTCCATCGACGACAGGTTCACGATCACCGGGACCCCGTCGCGGAACAGCTCGCCGATGCCCCGCGCGTCACGGAAGCCGTCCGGGGTGACCGTCGCGATCCGACGGCCGTGCTCCACGGCCGACTCGGATGCCACCTTGACCCGGGGGTCGGTCACCCACTGCTCGCCGGGGCCGGCCACCGAACCCTGCGCGGCCTCCGCGTAGTCGTCGTCGTAGTAGCGCTCGTCGTCGCTGTCCTCCACGAGACCCAGCCAGGCACTCGCCTTGCGCACCGAACCCATGGACTGCCTCCTTTCACCGCGGTCAGTCTGTCTTCTCTCCGCTGCCCCTATGCTCGTCCATGATGCTGACAACGCGCCAAGTGGATAGTCGCCGCGCAGGGGTTTCGTGACGGTACTGGTGCAGAACATCCGTTGCACGGTCAAGGGTCCTGGTGGCTACCACTGCTGACTGAGTGAAAATACGACCGCCGCCGCCGTGCGGGTGAGCGATGGGGACGTACGGGTGAAAGACGCGGGTCGATACGATGCCCCGCAGGTACGCGTACGACACACGGGGGAAGCAGCTTGTTCGGCATCGTCAGACCTTGCACGCACCGGCTGGGGGAGCGGTTCAAGGCGGAGTGGATGGCCCATCTGTGCGGGCTGTGTCTGGCACTTCGGGGGGACCACGGACAGTTCGCCCGGATCGTCACCAACTACGACGGGCTGCTCGTATCCGTTCTGACGGAGGCTCAGGCCGGTCCCGCGCCCGGTGCCCGGCGCACCGCGGGGCCCTGCCCCCTGCGCGGCATGCGCACCGCCTCGGTGGCCCGGGGCGAGGGTGCGCGGCTCGCGGCCGCCGTCTCGCTCGTCCTCGCCTCCGCGAAGGTGCGCGACCACGTGGCCGACCGCGACGGGCTGTTGGCCCGCGCCCCCATCGCCGCGGCCGCCCGCAAGGTGGCCCGCGGCTGGGACCGGGCCGGTGCCCGTACGGGGGCCTCGCTCGGCTTCGACACGGCGGTGCTCGTCGACGCCGTGGACCGGCAGGCGGGCATAGAGACGCTGGCGGGCCCCGGCACGCCGGTGCTCGTGGTGACCGAGCCGACGGAGACGGCGACGGCCGCCGCCTTCGCGCATACCGCGCAGCTGGCCGGACGTCCAGGCAACGCCCCCGCGCTGGCCGAGGCGGGCCGCTACTTCGGGCGGCTCGCGCACCTGCTGGACGCGGTGGAGGACCAAGGCGCCGACGCCGCGGCGGGCGCCTGGAACCCGCTCACCGCCACCGGGACCTCGCTCACCGAGGCCCGCAGGCTCTGCGACGACGCCCTGCACGGCATCCGGCTCGCGCTGCGCGAGGTCGAGTTCGCGGACGCGGGGCTCGCCCACCGGCTGCTCGTGCACGAGCTGCGCACCTCGGTGGACCGGGCCTTCGGGACCAGCAGCTGCGGCCACACGGCGACCGCCTCGGCCGGTCAGGGCGGCGGCCCGTACGCGGGCGGCCCGTACGCGGGCGGCCCGCACACGGTCGACAACCCCTACGGCGCGACGCCGTACGGTGCGAATCCGTACGGCGGGAACCCCTACGGCGGCAACCCCTACGCCCCGGGAGCCCCCCAGGCCCCCGGCGGGCCGGGCATGCCGCCGCCCATGGGGCCCGGCGGTGGCGGCGGCGGTGGCGGCGGTCTGCCCCCGCAGCGGCCGCGGCGCGGGCTGCTCGCGGGCTGCGCGGTGGCCATCGGGCTGTTCTGCACCTGCCAGATGTGCTGCACCGAGTACGAGGGTCCGTGGTCGCGCCAGCGGCGCGAGCCCCTCTGCGACGCCGGTGACTGCTGCGACGGGTGCGACTGCTGCAGCAACTGTGGCTGCGATGGGTGCTGCTGCTGCCCCTGCGACGGCTGCTGAGGTCCTTTCAGATCGCACAGGTCCGGACGGCGTACGCGGGGATTCCCGTCCGGACCGGCGTGGAAGGGTTCAGCGGCATGAACGATGACGCGGACGATCCGCACGCCACCCGGCGCCGCACGGGGCACCCCTACCCGGAAGGTCGAATTCCGGCCGTTCCGGGGCGCTGGCGCACGACCGGGGCCGGTGTGGCGCTGACCGTACGCGTCGCCGACCCCGGCTTCCCTTTCCCGAAGCGCGACATACCGGGCGCGCGGGGCGCGATCACCGCTGCCGCTCCAGGCGGCGGCGGGCGAGCGGCGGCTGAAAGGCGCTCTTGCGACCGGTAACCGACGACAGGACACTCCCGACAGCGCTTGTCAGGGGCACGGCCAAAGTTTATGCGCCCGCCGTGCCCCCGGCTGCGCCTCACGGGCTCTGGCACCCCCACATCCGCCGGGCCCCCGACCCTCTCCAGGAGGACGAGAAGTGAGGATCAAGCGCATGACCCGTACCAGGCTGCTCGCGGTGGCCACCGGCCTGGCCGCCGCCGCAGCGCTCGCCGTCCCCACCGCTGCGAGCGCGGACGCACAGGACGGCGGTTTCAGTGCCGCCCAGCTCGCCTCGGCCGGCGCAGCCGTCCTGCGCGCCGACGTCGCGGGCACCGCCTGGCACACCGACCCCGCCACCGGGACCCTCGTGGTCACCGCCGACTCCACCGTCCCCGCCGCCGGCATCGCGAGAATCAAGCGTGAGGCCGGAGCCGAAGCCGGAGCGCTGCGCATCGAGCGCATCCCCGGCAAGCTCACCAAACTGGTCTCCGGCGGAGACGCCATCTACGCGTCGAGCTGGCGCTGTTCCCTCGGCTTCAACGTGCGCAGCGGCAGCACGTACTACGCCCTGACCGCCGGGCACTGCACCGACGGCGCGGGCACCTGGTGGAGCAACTCCGCCCGCACCACCGTCGTCGGCTCCACCGTCGGTTCCAGCTTCCCGACGAACGACTACGGTCTCATCAAGTACGCCAGCAACTCGCCGGTGCCCCCCGGGACCGTCGGCGGCCAGGACATCACCAGCGCGGTCAACGCCACCGTCGGCATGGCCGTGAAGCGGCGCGGCTCCACGACCGGCACCCACAGCGGATCGGTGACCGGTCTCAACGCCACCGTCAACTACGGCGGCGGCGACATCGTCTACGGCATGATCCGCACCAACGTGTGCGCCGAACCCGGCGACAGCGGCGGCCCGCTCTACTCGGGCACCCGCGCCGTCGGCCTCACCTCCGGAGGCAGCGGCAACTGCTCCTCGGGCGGGACGACCTTCTTCCAGCCCGTGGTCGAGGCCCTCAACGCCTACGGGGTCAGCGTCTACTGACGGTGGCGCACGCGCCCCCGTTCGCACCCTGGACGTCCTCCCGCCTTCTGGGAGGATGTCCAGGGTGTCCGCGTCCATGGGGGAGCAGGTCTCTGTATGAAACGCATCGGCGTGACCGGGCACCGGTCCCTTCCGGACTCGGTGCTCGGCCATGTGGAGAGCGGCCTGCGGGCCGTACTGGACGGCCACGAGGGGCCGTTGGAGGCCTTCTCCAGCCTCGCCGAGGGGGCGGACCAGCTGTTCGCCGCCATCGCGCTCGAATACGGCGCGTGCCTCACCGTGGTGGTCCCCAGCGAGGACTACGAGGAGGCCTTCGAAGACGCCGGGGCCCTGGCCCGCTACCGGCGGCTCAAGCTCCGGGCCACCGAGGAGATCCGGATGGGCTTCGCCCGCTCCACGGACGAGGCCTACTACGCCGCCGGCACCTACATCGCCGAATCCTGCGACCGGCTCGTCGCCGTCTGGGACGGTCTGCCCGCCCGCGGGCACGGCGGCACCGCCGAGATCGTCGCCTACGCGCGGGCGCTCGGCAAGCCGGTCACCGTCATCTGGCGGGCGGGCGTGACCCGGGACTGAGCCACGCCCCTTACGGGCCCCGCCTCCTCAACTGCTGTGCCGGGCCAGCCAGTCCGTGTGCTGCGGAGAGACGTACCGCTCCGTCTCGTACACCGACGAAGGCCACTGGGACTCCGTGATGGTCGTCTGCATCACCACCATCATCGTCGCGAGATCCTGCTCGATCAGGGTGTGCGCCTCGATCAGCGGATGGTGGCGGCGCACCTCGTTCCAGGCGATGCCGGCCGCCGCCGCGGCGCTCAGCAGCCCGGTCAGCTTCGGGCCCGGACCCGACCCGAACGACCCCAGCAGCGCGAACAGCAGCGCCAGGCAGGTCAGCAGGACGATCGTCCACGACCACAGGTTCGTCGCCCGCCGGGACACCTCCGTCCGCCGCCGGTACCAGTTGCGCTGCTCGATCAGCCGGTCCCGGACGTACGTCTCCCGCCGCACCTGGTAGTCCATGCCGCGCAGCCGCTGCATCGCACCGGTGATCTCCCCGCCCTCCGGGACGGTCCCGGCGGTCCGCGGATCCTCCCAGCCCATCTTCCGCAGCTCGTCCAGGCCCGCCTCCAGCCGGGTACGGTACGTCGCCTCGGGAGCGGCGACCTCACTGCCGAACGGCGCCCCGTGCACCGCGTACCGCCAGGCCAGGGACTTGATGAACTCCGCCGCGCTGCGGTTGAGCTGCCACTGCGGGCGGGCCCGGCGCCTGGTCGCCCGCATCCCCACGCCGAGCACCCCCGCGTACGCGAGCACGCTCAGCAGCCCGAAGAGGTGCAGCGAGCCCAGCTCGGGCCCCGAGGGCAGCGCGGCGGCCGCGGCGGCGGCGACGAGCAGCAGCAGCTGGGCCCGCGTGGCCTGGGTGGACTCCCGCTGCCGGGAGATCGCCGCCTGGTCGGTGTGGTGGAAGAGGGCCGGCAGGTCCTCGTTTCGAAAGGTCATGCTGTCGGTCACAACAACGCCCCCCTGATGTCGGGTGGCGGGCGGCGGGACCCCCGTCGTCGCGAGGGCCCCGCCGTCCTCCGTCGGATCACACGGCGAGAGGCTCCAGATCGCGGTGGATCCGCCGCTCGTCGCGGGCGTAGCGGGTCAGGCTGTGCTCCTCGCCGAGCAGCCGGGTCAGCTCGGCCACCGCCTCCGCGCGCACGCGGGCCGCCTCCTCCTTGCGGCCCATCGAGTCCAGGCTGACCGCCATGTTGGAGGCGCTCGCCAGGGTTTCGGGATGGTGCGCCCCGAGCGCCTCGCGCAGCCGCATCACCGCGAGGCGCTCCAGCTCCAGGGCGCCTTCCGGATCCCCCAGGTCGGCCCGGGTGTTGGCCAGGTTGAGGTGGGCGAAGACCGTGTGCGGATGGTTGTCGCCGAGGACGTCCCGCATCAGCCGGATCGTCTGGCGCAGCATCGTCTCCGCCGTCTCCGCCGCGCCCGTGCCCCAGTGGAAGACCGCCAGGTTGTTGACGGCCGCCAGGGTGTACGGGTGCCGCTCGCCCGGCACCTTCATGTACTCGTCCACCACTTCCTGCGCCAGGTCCCGCGCCCCGCCCGGATCCCCGGTCGCGAACAGGTCCGAGGCCAGGTTCAGCTCGCAGGACAACAGGTCCGGGTTGACGGAGGTGTACTTGGCCCGGTAGCGGGCCCGGGTGGCCGTGGTCAGCCGGAAGGCGTCCTCCAGCTGGCCCGCCCGGCGCAGCGACACCGCCAGGTTCTTCGCGGCCGACAGGGTGCCGGGGAAGGCCCGTCCCAGCGTGCGCTTGTAGGTCTCGTACGTCCGGCTGAGCAGCTGTACCGAGTCCTCGTACCGGCCCACCTCGCGCAGGTCGCGGGCCAGGTTCTGGGCGGAGGACAAGGTGTACGGGTGCTCCGGGCCGAGCACCTCCGTACGCAGGTCGTGCACCTCCTGGTCGATCTCGCGGGCTCTGGTGTACTGGCCGACCAGCCGCAGGTTCAGCGCCAGGTTGTTCGCGGCGGCCAGGGTGCGCGGGTGGGCCTCGTGGAAGATCTGGCTGAAGCCCTCGTGCGCGTCGGTCGCCAGCTCCATCGCCTGCGTGTAGTGGCCGAGCGCGCCCAGGGTGTTGGCGAGGCCGCTCATGGTCATGTAGGTGTGCGGGTGCGAGGGGCCGAGCACCGCCCGCTGCCGCTCCAGGGTGACCTCGTCGAGCTCCTTGGCCTCCACGAACCGGCCCTGCGAGCGCAGGATGTTCGACAGGTGGAAGCGCAGGTACAGGTACTGCAGATCGTCGTTGCCGAGCATCTCCTTCCACGCCTCGCGCAGTTCCTCGCCGAGCTGGTAGGCGGCCTTGAAGTCGCCGCGCTTCCAGAGATAGCGCACCCGGTCGATCAGCAGCCGGCGGGTCTCCGGCTCCTTGCAGTACCGGGCCTCGGACGGGGTCAGGTGCGACCAGATGGTGTTGAACCGCGGCCAGGTCTCCGGGTTGTCGATCGGCTCGTCGTCGTCGGGCCGGGCGCCGGCCAGGATCCGGTGGACGGCGTGCCGGGCCTCCCGCTGCTCCTCCTCGCTCAGCTGGGCCCGGATCACGGCCTGGACCAGCCGGTGCACCTGGATGCTGTTGCTGACCTGGTCGACCTTGGCCAGGGCGAACCGGCCGATCTCCCGGATCACCCGGCCGAGCACCAGCTTCTCCTGCAGCGAGGAGTCGTAGGGCTTGAGGGCGTCGATCATCTCCTTGCTGTAGAGCAGGTTCGCGGAGATCGGTTCCGGCGCGAGGAAGGCGCAGAGCTGGAGCAGCCGGACGGCGGCCGGGGAGCGGGACTGCAGCCGTTCTATGGAGATGTTCCACGTGGCGGCCACCGGCTCCGGGTAGCCCGGCGGCTGGTTCAGTGCCAGGACGCGGGCGGCCTGCTGGGCCAGCTGCTCGAGGTACGCGGACACCGGGGTCGCGGTCTCCGCGATCCAGGCGCCCGCCTGCTCGACGGCCAGCGGCAGGTCGCCCACCGCCACCGCCACCTGCTCGGCGTCGTCCTTGCTGAGCCCCGGAGCCCGGCGCTGGAGGTGCTCGATGGACTCCTCGCGCAGGAACACGTCCACCGGGAGCGCGTCACCGTACTGGGACCAGGACTGGTTGCGGGAGGTCACCAGCACATGGCCCGGGCCGCCCGGCGGGAAGAACCGCTTGAGCGTCTCGGGATCGTCCGCGTTGTCGAAGACCAGCAGCCAGCGGGCGGAGGGAACCCCGCGCCGCAGCAGGTCGATCGCCTCCTGAGAGGCGGCCGCCATGTCCTCGCCGGTCTGCGCCCCCAGGCGTACGGCCAGCTCCGCGAGGGCCGCCACCACGTCGTCGGTCTGCTCCGAGGAGATCCACCACACCAGGTCGTAGTCGGCCATGAACCGGTGGACGTACTCCAGCGCCACCTGCGTCTTGCCGACACCGCCGAGACCGAACAGGGTCTGCGGCTGCGGAAGCACCACGGCCATGCCGCCGCCGAGCTGGTCGCGCATCCGCTCCAGCACGATGCTGCGCCCGGTGAATCCGGGGTTGCGGGGCGGCGCGTTCCAGATCTTCGGGACGGTCCCCGGGAAACGGGGGCCGGGCTGGGAGGCGGTGCCGACGCTGTCGGGCAGGGCCATGGGCCGCTCCACCGCGCGCAGCAGGGCGGCGGTGGCGTGCACCTCGTCGAGCCGGAAGAGGTCCACCGGATTGCGGTCGATGTAGGGCGTGGAGAGCCGTACGTCACCCACCCGCAGCGGCACCAGGTGGCGCCGGCCCCCGGTCGGGTCCTCGGCCGCCGCGCGCTCCCACACCTCCACGGCCCGGGCGGACTTGAGGTAGGCCGTGGACAGGAGCACCACGGTCCGGGCGGCGGTGTCGAGGCTGAGGCCCGCGCCGCCCAGGGTGTCGCCGGAGGTGCCCGCGCCGGTCGTGGCCGGCGGCCGCTCGGCCGAGACGTCCTTGGGCACGACCCGGAAGCCGGCCCGGGTGAGCACCGACTCGATCCAGTCGGCCCACATCCGGTTCTCGGCGACGTAGGACAGGAAGAGGTCGGCGGGCAGCGCCGGGCGGCGCCGGGTGAAGGCGTCCCTGATGCGCAGGCGGACCTCGTCGCCGATGGCAGGCATGGAGGTGATCTCGCCCTCGGTGACCACCGTGGTGAGCCGCTCGAAGGCGGAGAGCAGGGAGTTGGTGAGTCCGGCCTCGTCGCCGAAGGTCGCCAGCGTCTCCTCGTAGGCGTAGTAGGGCCGGTACGGGATCTCCACCGCGCCCCAGTACGAGGTGAGCTCGTCCCCGACCAGGCCGTTCGGGAAGCGGTCGAACTTGATCCGGGCCAGCGCGCGGCCCGCGTCGGCCTTCTCCTTCTCGCCCTCGTCGATGCGCATCGGGACCGGGTAGATCTTGATGCCGCGGTCGTTGAAACGCTCGTCGATCTGGCGGGCGACGGACGCGGCGCCGTCGATGGACTGGTCGGACAGGGTGAAGCAGTCGACGAGGACGTCCGGGAGGTGGACGGTGCAGATGTCCGCGATGTCGGAGAGACCGGTGCGGCTGTCGATCAGGACGTAGTCGTAGTTCCTCTTCATGTCGGCGCGTAAGGCGTCGAAGAAGAGCCCGCCGCCGAGGCGGTCGTAGAAGTTGTCCCAGTCGAAGGTGGAGACGGTCGCGGAGTACTCGCGGTTCTGCCGGCCCGCCGAGACGAAGTCCAGGGTGCCGCCGTCCGGGAACTCCCAGCCGTGGGTCTCCGGGGTGAGCGAGACGGCGTGCGGCTGTATCCGCGCGTAGTCCTTGTGCCAGTCGTCGGGGCGCTGCACCGGACTGGTCGCGGCCCAGGCGTACTCACTGATCAGGTCGATGACCCCGGTGGTGGCGCCGAGCGTGGAGGGGTCCAGGAAGGGGTGGAAGAAGCGGTGCAGGCCGGGCGCCTCCAGGTCCCAGTCCACGGCGAGGACCCGCTTGCCGTTGGCCGCCAGGATCCAGGCCGTGTTGGCCAGCGCCATGGTGCGGCCCGTGCCGCCCTTGTACGAGTAGAAGGTGACGATGCGTCCGTCACGGCTGTCACTGTCACGACTCGCTGTCATCCGCGTCCCCCCGGTCGGTGTCGTTGTCGTCGTTGTCGTGGAGGCCGGCGTCGGGCGGGAACGGAACACGCGGCGGTGGCGGCGCGGGCGGCCCGTTCATCCCCATCGGCCCGAGCAGCCGGGGCCGTTCGGTGGTGTCGCCCTTCGGCGGGTACGGCTGGGCGTGTCTGAGGAACTGCTGGGCGGCGGCCTCGACCACCTGCGGCAGGATCTGGCCGAGGGTCTCCATGTTGGCCACGCCGTTGGCGGCGGCCCGGCAGGCGGCCCGGCCCTGGCTCATCGTCCTCGGCATGGTCTCCTCCAGCCGGTCGGCCAACTCGCTCTCCTTCGACCGGCTCTGGTGGTCGTAGCGGTTCCACGGCACGACCACGTTGATCCACGGCCGGGGGTCCCTGTCGAAGGCGGCCAGGCGCTGGCGCCGCTGCTCGTCCTCCACCGCCCAGCGGTCGACGATCAGGATCTCCGGCCGGGTCGGCAGCTGCTTGCTGTCGACGTGCCCGGCCTCGTCGTCGAAGGAGGACATGGTCGTCTGGTAGTTGAGGTTCTTGACCAGGTCCTCGGCGACGTAGGCGATGGGCCGCTGGGCGACCGGATGGTACGGATTCCACTCCAGCGCGGTGTCCCCGTAGTACTCGGGCGTGCGGCCCTCCGGCAGATCGTGCCGGGTGGCGGCGGCCACGGTCACGTGCAGGGAGCGGGCGGGGCTGCCGCTGGCACCGAAGGCGCTCGGCACGTTCCGGTAGTCCAGCGGGCGGATGGGGTCGAGGTGGACGGTCTCGGCGACCTGGACGATGCGCCGGGCGAGCTCGTACACGGCCTGCTCGTACTGGTCGGCGTAACCGCGCAGTTTGATCAGGCCGTACAGGCCGTCGGTGACGTAGCGCTCGCCGAAGGTGTTGTGGTTGAACTGCAACCGCTCGGCCGGACCGGGCAGTTGCTCCGCGGGCACCGGCACCCATAACGCGGGCACGATGGCCTCGGCCTGCTTGTTGCTCACCGCGCCGTGCCGGATGGCGCGCTGCGCGAAGGCGAACCACTCCTTCCCGCACATTTCGCTGGCGAAGTAGCGCGGCGAGAACAGGGGAACGAAGACCCGGCAGTTGGCCAGTGCCCGGGCGAGCCGTTCGGACCAGCCCTCGCCGCTGCGTATCTCCCGGTCCATGAACCCGACGTCGTACCCGGCGCGCAGATCCGTCAGCGCCATGACATGACCGCAGAGGTCACGGAAGAGGCGCTCGACCCACATGTCGGGATCGGGTCCCCCGGCCCCGAACCTCGGTGTATGCGCATAACTAAGAAAAAAGTACGGCTCCCCTGATGCGGGCACACGACCCCCGTCCCGAAGATGCGAGCGAAGAAACATCATTCCGGAGCTGCTTCGCCACATCCCCTCATCGTTCAGTCAATCAGCGTCTGTTTTCGGTCATCCACTCAAGAGCGTGATCGACGGCATCCGGGAGGGAGAACAGCACGGTCGACGCCCCTCCCACCCGCCCCCTGCGCACCCGGGATTCCGGGAACGTCCTGCCGATCTCCGCGAAATCGCTGTCGTCCAGCGCGACGTCCTCGTACGCGGTCCACTCCCCCTCCTGCTGAGGCCCCTGCCGCCCCTCCGGAAGGTTCACCTTCACCACACACTCGTACATGCGCAAGGGGGGCTTCGGAATTCGATACTCCGCGAGATGGAAAGCGGTGCAGACCGAAAACCCCACATTGATCATGAGTACCTGCCCGCCCTCCCAGCACAGCTTTCCCAGGGGTGACTCCTCACCCAGGTGGCTTTCGAGACGGTGCCCGGAGCAGAGCCGCCGCGCGTCCGCGCCGACGGCGGCGAAGGACGTCTGCGGGTGGGCGCTGCGCGCGGCGCCCGGGGCGGTGCGGACGGCCTCGGCGAGGGAGCCCATGCCCTGACTCGGGGTGCTCGCCGGGTCGAAGGCGGGCATCCGGTCGCGGAAGGCCCGCACCTCGGACTCGTCCAGGCCGGCGATCCGCTCCAGATGGGCGCGGGAGGTCCTGGAGTTCTCCGGGGTGAACGTCGGGACCACCAGCGTGCCGCGCGGGCCGAGAACGCCCGTCAGGGCGTCGCGCAGCTGCTCGGCGCGCAGCCCGGTCCCGCCCAGGGCGCAGTGCACCATGAGCCGCATCCCGGGCCGGACCCCGAGCAGCCGCAGCTGCACGGCCAGCTGGAGGGTCCCGGCGCCGCGGCGGGCCCGGCGCGGCCCGGCGGGGTCCGGCGCCGCGGCGGGAGCCGTCACGCGTCGACCGTCTTCAGCTCGTAGCGGAGCTCCGCGACGAGGCGCTTGCCGGTGATGGTCAGTTCGGCCGCCTCCGAGAGGCGGTCCAGGGCCTGGTGGATGCGGTCCGAGCCGCCCGGCTCGCGGGCCGCCGTGGCCCGCCGGTACGCCTCCACCGCCACCCGCTCGTGCACGTCGGCCAGCAGCCGGGACACCGGGACCGGGTGCTCCCGCCACGGCGAGGGGTGCTGCCACTCCCCGTCCAGCGCGTACAGGTCGGCCACCTCGGTCAGGGCCCGCAGCCGGGTCCGCCGCCGCCCGGTCAGCAGCGCGAGCGCGGTCTCCCGTACCCCCGCCGCGTACGGCACCCCCAGCGCCCCCGGCCCGTGCCGGCCCGCCTCGCCCCAGCCGCCGGCCCGCGGGCCGCCCGCGAGCGGAGTCAGCGTGGTCAGCCCGACGGCCGCCGCCCGGGCGAACTCGGGCACCGCCTTGTGCAGCAGCGCCCACGCCCGGCCCAGCCTGCCCCGCCACTCCTCGGCCTCGCCGGCGCCGAGGCGGAGCCTGGGCGGGCGGGCGAAGCAGTTGCGGTAGGGGTCGAGGTCCTCCAGCGCCACCGGGGCCGCGTCCGGCCCGGGCGACCAGGTGCGTACGGGCTGCCAGCGGGCGTCACCCGCGGCGGGCCCGAAGCGGTGCTCGGCGCGTCCGTCCCGTACGGCGTACCCCTCGTCGGTGACCCGCAGCGCGGCCCTGCCCTCCGTGCCGGGCTCGCCGAGCCGCAGCAGCCCCAGCGTCGGCAGGTACACCTCGCCGTCCCGGTAGGCCACCTCGGCCGGCAGGTCCAGCCCGCCGCGCAGTACGGCCGCGACGGCCAGCGCGGTCAGCCGGCGCGCGGCCTCGGGACCGTCCGGCCTGCCGTCCCGGGCGGCGTCCAGTGCCGCCAGCACCCAGGTCCGGGTGAAGGGGTGGTCCAGTACGGCGTCCAGCGCGTCCACGCCCGCGTCCCCGGCCTCCTCCACCGCGGCCAGCAGGTCCCAGGCGCGAGCCCAGTCGGGCTCGGCCGCGAGGTCCGCGTGCAGCCGGGCCAGCAGGATCCGGGTCAGCTCCTCCTGGGAGCGGGCGAGTTCGGCCGGGTCGGACAGCTGCGGCGCGGTGTCCCGAAGTGCCGTACGCCCCTCGACCCCGTCCACGAGCTCGCGCAGGTCGGTGCAGTACACGGAGGGGTTGCCGAAGCCCGCGGCGGCGTTCCCGGGGTCGCCCCCGTCCCGGTAGCGGTGGGTGTAGAGCCCGCCTCCGCACGAACGTACGACGGGGCAGCGGCGGCACGAATCGCTGACGCCCGCGAGGCCCAGCTGCCGTGCGCGGACCCCGGGATGGGCCGCGACCTGGTCCAACGTATGGTCGAAGACGTTGAACCCGGTGGCCGCGGCCCCCTCGAAAGCGCTCTTGAGCGAGTCCACCTGCTCCAGGGTCCCGTCGGTCTCGACGACGACGAGGTCCGTGGGCGCGAGGCCGAGCGACTCGGTGAGGCTGGGTCCGCCGCGCAGGGTGGAGAACAGGGACTCGAAGAGCCGTACGGGCACCGGGCGTCCGAGGCGCTCCCAGTGGTCGAAGACCCGCAGGAGCCAGCGCGCGTACGCGTCGGGGGCGCCGTCGGGACGGGCCGGGGGCGTCTCCCAGGTGGCGTGCGGGAGGAGGAAGTCCACGCGCGGGGGTTCGAGTTCGACGAGCGCGTCCAGTACGGCGACGGGGTCGTTGGCCACGTCCACGGTGCAGAGCAGACCCTGGTAGAGGTGGCGGTAGGGCTCCGAGCGGAGCAGCGCGACGGCTGCCAGGACCAGCGGGTGGCTCGTACGGCCGTCCGCGAAACGGCGGTGGCGGTCGTTGGCCGCGCGGTCCCCGTCGAGGGAGATGCCGACCCCTACGCCGAACTCGTCGAAGAGGTCCAGGTAACGGGTGCTGAGCTGGAGCCCGTTGGTGTGGATCCGCAGATCGAGGGCGGCGATCCCGGTCAGCGCCCGGCTGAACTCCTCGCACACGAGGCGGAGCCGGGCGGTGCCCGCCAACAGGGGTTCCCCTCCGTGGAGAATCACCGTGACGGAGGGGAGTGCATGGTCACGGGCATGTTCGGCGAGCCGCGACGCGGTATGTGAAATGACCTCGGGGGAGATCACTTTAGGCCGGGCTCGCCAGCTCTGATCTGCGTGTTCGTAGACATAGCAATGATCACAAGCAAGATCGCATCTGCTGTGAACTTTCAGGACGATCTCGCTGAATGCGATCAGGCCGGTCATTCCACCAGTCTAGAGCGCTTACTTCGGTGTCAGAGCGCGGAGTTGAAGATGGGTGCCTGAACCATGCGACCCGATTCGGCCGGCAGCACGCGACCGAGCGTCGTGGCCGCGGACGCGGTGTGGACGTCGATCTTGGTGAGCGGGACCCGGCGGGCCTTGACCGTGCTGGTCGCGGGGGTTGCGGAAGTGTTCACGACACCGTCCTTGGGGGAGCCATGTGGAATGGGCATGTGAATGACAACAGCGACGCGCTGCCGTCAAGCGTGGACTTTACTCGGCCACACCCCATTGGCAACCGAGACATGACGCCTGGTCAACCGTTCTATAGCAAGCGCGGCGTATTTCCCGAGGTGGCCCGTTCCGCCGTTCGCCGGACGGCAAGATCCATTTCTCCCGGCGCGCCGGAACCCGGGGTGGCGGGGGCGGCTACGCGGGCTGCTGTTCGCTGAGTCCGGGCGCGGGCGCGTCGCGCAGCAGCCAGTTCAGTACGTCGGGCAGCGCGCGCAGGGCCGCGAAGTGCGCGGCGGCCGGCTCGATCGTGGTGGTGGCACCCGGGATGCGGCGGGCCAGCCAGCGGGAGTGGCCCACGGGGGAGAACACGTCGAGCTCCCCGTGCCAGATCAGCACCGGGCAGCGGATGTCGGCCGGGTCGAAGCCCCAGGGGCGACTGAAGGCGAGGACGTCGTCGATCCAGCCGTAGGCCGAATGGCGCAGCCCTTCACGGTAGTTGCGCAGCAGCATCGACCGCAGGCCGGCGTCCGCGACGATCATGCGGTCGTTGTCGGTCAGCTCCCGGCGCAGTTCGTCCAGCAGCCGTCCGGGGTCCTTGCGGATGCCGTCGGCGCGCGGGATCAGCCGGGCCGCCAGCTCCTCCGGGTCGGCGGAGGCGGTGGTGTACTCCTGCACGTTCGACGCGGCCATCCCGGCGAACCAGTCCAGGTCCTCCGCGTCCCGCGGGGCCAGGCCGACCATCGCCGCGGTACGGGTGACCCGGTCCGGGAGCAGGGCGGCGCAGGCGAGGGCTCCGGCGGCGCCGCCGGAGCGGCCGGCCACCGCGAAGGTGTCCAGTCCGAGGGCGTCGGCGACGGCGGCCACGTCCTGGGCCACGTCGGCGACGGTGCGGCCCGGGTGGCGGTCGGAGCCGCCGTAGCCGGGTCTGTCGTAGGCGATGAGCTGCATCCGGCGCTGGTAGAGGACCATGCCCCGGGGGGCCGGGCCCAAGCGGCTGCCCGGCATGCCGTGGAGCAGGAAGACGGGCTTGCCGTCGGGATCGCCCCAGCGCTCCACGGTCAGAGCGCGCCCGTCCGCTGTGCGCACCTGATGGCGCACGCGCTCCCTCCTTCACGTTCGATGCGGGTCGTCACGGCGATTGTGCTCGCTGGGGGAGGAGCGCGGTAGGGCGCACTTCGCGCGCACTTCTCGTGAGGGCTTTCACGAGGGCCCAGGGGTCTTTGGCCCTTCCCCGTGTGCCCAGGTCAAGACGGTGGCCTGGGGGCGTGAACGCGTGTGAACGGCCGTTCGACCGCCAGGAAAGGGCCGGCCGCCGAGCGGGCCCGCTCCAGGGCCCGGGTGCGGTCCGCGCCGCGCTGTCCGGGCGTTCACCGGGTGTCGCTTCCCTCGCCCGCGAAGCGGGGTACGGAGGGCGCGTCGGGGAGCCCGCTGCCCACGGCGGCCCCCGGCCGGCCCTTGCGGAACACCGCGCAGGCCACCGTGACCGCCGAGCCGGCCACCGCCCAGGCGGCCAGCACCAGCATCGGCCCGCCCGCGCCGTTCCCCTTGAAGTAGGAGAGGGAGCGCGCGGCGTACGTACCGGCGCCCGGCGGCAGGGCGGGGCCGATGGCCTGCCAGAACGGCGGCAGCAGGGGGTACGGGTAGGCGCCGCCGGCGCTCGGGTTGCCGAACACCACCACCAGCAGGATCGCGAGGCCGATGCCGACCACGCCCGCCAGCCCCTGGAAGGCGAGGGTGATCGCGCCGACCGCGAAGACGACCAGGGTGCCCAGCCCCCACAGGCCCATGATGCCGCCGGGCAGCGCGCCGAGGACCGGGCCCGCGATGACCGTGCCGAGCAGCCCGGCGGCGATCGAGTACGCGAGCAGCGCGCCGAGCCGGATGACGGCGCGGGCCGGGTTCGCCGGCCGGGCGCCGGCGCTGATGGCGAGGATGGCGGCGCACAGGTAGCCGCCCACGCACCAGCCGACGACCAGGTAGAAGGAGCTCAGGCCGCGACTGTCGCCCTCGTCGGCCGGGGCCACGTCGGTGACCAGCAGGCTGCGCCCCCGGGCCTTCTCGGCGCGGCCCATGATCTCTTCCAGGGCCTGGGACAGCGAGGCCCCGGCGCCGGAGGCGACCAGCAGCCGGTCGGTCGTGCCGGCCGGGTCGATGATCAGCGCGCCGTCGACGTCCCGGTTCCTGACCTGGTCGAGCGCCTCGGCCTCGTCCTTGACCACGCGCGGGTCGAGCGGCTTGCCGGGCAGGGCGCCGAGCTGCCTCGCGGACTGTTCGGCCGCCGGTGCGAGGGGGGCGGCCACGGCGATCGGGATCTCGCTGGGCTTCGGATGGTGGAAGGCCCCGATGTACGAGGTGACGAAGGCGAGCTGGAGGGCCAGCACCCCCAGGACCAGCAGGGCGGCCCGGGTGGTCACGGCGTCCTTGATCTCGGCGAGGAACCCTTCGGACGGGCCTGCGGCGGGGCTCTCGGTGTGCTGGGTCATGTTTCACACGCTCGGCGTACCGGGGGCAGGGCGCAGCAGGGGTGGACCGAACGGATGACCCTCTGAAGTGCGGCGGAGCGCACGAGAGGGTCGAACAAGTGTTTCGCACGGGCATTCGATTTGCTCTATGGTGGAGAGCGGGGGGAGGTGAAGAAGAGCGTGTGGGGACTACGAGCGAAGCAGGAGGCCGCGGGTGCCTGGTTTTACGCATCTGCACACCGTTTCGGGGTTCTCCATGCGCTACGGAGGCTCGCACCCGGAACAGCTGGCGGAGCGTGCCGCCGAGCGGGGCATGGACGCCCTCGCCCTGACCGACCGCGACACCCTGGCGGGCACGGTGCGGTTCGCGAGGGCGTGCGCGAAGGCGGGGATCCGGCCGCTGTTCGGAGTGGACATGGCCGTATCGCCCGCGGGGTCGCCCGCCGGGTCGCCCGCGGCGGGCCCGGCCGGGTCGGGGGGCTCGACCGGGGCCGGCGCGGGCGGCGTGCGGGCGGGCGACCGCGCGGGTGACCGGGCGGGTGACCGGGCGGGCGACCGTGCGGTGCTCTCGCGCTCCACGCGTGCGCCGGGCGGCTCCGGGAACGGCGAGGCCTCCTACCGGCGGCGCACCCCCGTCAAGGGCGGGGCCTTCCTGGACGAGTCCGCCCCGCGGGCCGTCTTCCTGGCCCGCGACGGGGCCGCCGGGTGGGCCGAGCTGTGCCGGATGGTCACCGCCGCCCACGCGGAGGCCGCCGAGGTCCCGCTCGTTCCCTGGAGCGCCCTGCGCGGGGAGGGCGTCATCGTCCTGCTCGGGCCCGGCTCCGAGGTGGGGCGGGCGCTCGCCGCGGGACGTCCCGACCGGGCCGCCCGGCTGCTCGCGCCCTGGCGGGAGATCTACGGCGATTCCCTGCGGCTGGAGGCCGTCCACCACGGCCGCACCGGCACCGGACCCGGCTCCCTGCGGCTGGCCGCCCGTACCGTCGGCTTCGCCGCCGAACAGGGCGTCCGGGCCGTGCTCACGAACGCCGTCCGCTACGCCGACCCCGGCCAGGGCCCGGTCGCCGACGTCCTCGACGCGGCCCGCCGCCTGGTCCCCATCGACCCCCGGGGACCCCTCGACACCGGCGAACGCTGGCTCAAGGCGCCCGCCGCCATGGCCGAGGCCGCCGACCGGATCGCCCGGGCGGCCGGCCTGCGCCCCGCTGACGCGCGCGGCCTGCTCGCGGAGACCCGGCGTACCGCCGAGGCCTGCGCGGTGGACCCCGAGGACGACCTCGGCATGGGCTCCGTGCACTTCCCCGAGGCCCGGCTCGTCGGCGCGGCGCACCGCAGCGCCCAGCGGGTCCTCGCCTCCCGGGCCTCGGCGGGCATGGTGCTGCGCGGCTACGCGGACGACCCGGCGTACTGGGAGCGGATGCACCACGAGCTCGACATCATCGCCTACCACGGATTCGCCTCGTACTTCCTGACGGTCGCCCAAGTCGTGGACGACGTCCGGGAGATGGGCATCCGGGTGACCGCCCGCGGCTCCGGCGCCGGCTCCCTCGTCAACCACCTGCTCGGCATCGCGCACGCCGACCCCGTCGCGCACGGCCTGCTGATGGAGCGCTTCCTGTCCAAGCGCCGGCGCGTCCTGCCCGACATCGACATCGACGTGGAGTCCGCCCGCCGCCTGGAGGTCTACCGGCGGATCATCGACCGGTTCGGCGCCGAGCGCGTCGCCACCGTCTCCATGCCCGAGACCTACCGGGTCCGGCACGCCATCCGCGACGCCGGCGCCGCCCTGTCCATGGACCCGGCCGTCACCGACCGGCTCGCCAAGGCCTTCCCGCACATCCGGGCCCGCGACGCCCGCGCGGCGCTGGAAGAACTGCCGGAACTGCGCGGCGTACGGGAGGAGTCGCACGGCCGGCTGTGGGAGCTCGTCGAATCGCTGGACGCGCTGCCGCGCGGGATCGCCATGCACCCGTGCGGGGTGCTGCTCTCCGACGCCACCCTGCTCGCCCGTACGCCGGTGGTTCCCACCAGCGGCGAGGGCTTCCCCATGTCCCAGTTCGACAAGGACGACGTGGAGGAGCTCGGGCTGCTCAAGCTGGACGTGCTGGGCGTGCGGATGCAGTCCGCGATGGCGCACGCGGTCGCGGAGATCCGGCGCGGTACGGGGCAGGAGCTCGACCTGGACGACCCGGCGCAGGTACCGCCGGGCGACGGGGCCACGTACGAACTGATCCGCTCGGCCGAGACGCTGGGCTGCTTCCAGATCGAGTCCCCGGGCCAGCGGGACCTGGTCGGGCGGCTGCAGCCGTCGACCTTCCACGACCTGGTCGTCGACATCTCGCTGTTCCGGCCGGGACCGGTGGCCGCCGACATGGTGCGGCCCTTCATCGCGGCCCGGCACGGGCGGGCGCCGGTCCGCTTCCCGCACCCGGACCTGGCGGAAACGCTGCGCGAGACGTACGGGGTGGTGGTCTTCCACGAGCAGATCATCGAGATCGTGCACGTCATGACCGGCTGCGGGCGGGACGAGGCGGACCGCGTGCGGCGCGGGCTGTCCGATCCGCAGTCGCAGGCGCGGATCAAGGTCTGGTTCGCGGCGAAGGCGGCCGAGCGCGGCTATCCGGTGGAGGTGATCGCCCGGACCTGGGAGATCGTGGAGGCCTTCGGCTCGTACGGCTTCTGCAAGGCGCACGCGGTGGCCTTCGCGGTGCCCACGTACCAGTCGGCGTGGCTGAAGGCGCACCACCCGGCGGCCTTCTACGCCGGGTTGCTGACCCACGATCCGGGGATGTACCCGAAGCGGCTGCTGCTGGCGGACGCGCGGCGGCGGGGCGTGCCGGTGCTGCCGCTGGACGTGAACCGGTCGGCGGTCGCCCACCGGATCGAACTGGTGTCCGACGCCTCCCGGGCGGTGTGGGGACTGCGCCTCGGCCTGTCCGACGTGCACGGCATCAGCAAGACGGAGGCCGGCCGGATCGAGGCCGGACAGCCGTACGCCTCCCTGCGCGACTTCTGGGACCGGGCGCACCCGGGGCGCCCGGTCGCCGAACGGCTGGCTCAGGTCGGGGCGTTGGACGCCTTCGGCACCAACCGGCGTGATCTGCTGCTGCACTTGGCGGAACTGCACGGCGCGCAGCGGGCGGCGGGGGTGCGCGGGCCTCAACTCCCCCTGGAAGGCGGTCGGTCCACGGCCTGCGTCGGGCTGCCCGACCTGACCGAAGCGGAACGGCTCAGCGCCGAGCTGGGAGTCCTCGGCATGGACGCCTCGCGGCACCTGATGGCGGACCACCACGCCTTCCTGGCCGAGCTGGGAGTCGTCCCGGCGCGGCGGCTGCGCGATGCCGGGCACGGGCAGACGGTCCTGGTCGCGGGAGCCAAGGCGGCCACCCAGACCCCGCCGATCCGGTCCGGGAAGCGGGTCATCTTCACGACGCTGGACGACGGGACGGGCCTGGTCGACCTGGCCTTCTTCGACGACAGCCACGAACGGTGCGCGCACACCGTCTTCCACTCCTTCCTGCTGCTGGTACGGGGCGTCGTGCAGCGGCGGGGCCCGCAGAGCCTGAGCGTGGTCGGGGCAGCGGCGTGGAACCTGGCCGAGCTGGTGGAACTGCGGGCGGCGGGCGGCCTGGACGCGGTCGCGGCCCGCCTGGCCGCCTCCGGCGGTGGTGACGGTGAGGGTGAGGGTGACGGCGGTGAGGGTGACGGCGGCGCCGGCGCGGCCGACGGCGCAGTCGCGGCGGGCGAGCGGGGACCCGGGCGCACGATCCGCATGCCCACGGGGTACGAGATGAACCCCTGGGCCGACCTCCAGCCGCCGGGCACCGGCCCCGCGACCGGCCGCAAGCTGTGGCACTCCAGCCCGGGGAGCGCGGGATGACCTCCGGCCGGGGTACAGGTGCGCGGGGCGGATTCGGCGCGGCCGCAGCCGCGGGAGCCGGCGGCGCCGGCGGCCTGTGGGGGCCGGCCCCCGGACCCGGGCTGCCCGACCCGGCCGCATCCGAGTCTTCCCCGGCTTCCCCGGCTTCCCCGGCTTCCCCGCGGGCGGCGACAGGCCGGGCCGTGATGTGCCTGCGGCTGCACCCGGCCGACGGCGGGGTGCTCGGGGCGGACGCGTACGCCGGGGTGCTCGCGCTGCTCGGCGGGATCACCCCGGCCGTGCAGGCCCTTCCGCCCGACGCGGCCCTCGCCGATGTCCGGGGCGCGCTGCGGTACTTCGGCTGGGACGCCGGCCGGCTGGCCGCCGTGATCCGGGTCCGGGCCCTCGCCCTGTACGGCGTGGACGCCGCCGTCGGCGTGGCCGGCAACCCCATGCTGGCCCGGGCGGCTGCCCGCGAGGCCCGGCCCGGGGCGACCCTGGTGATCCCCGAGGAGCCCGCCGCCGTACGGGACTTCCTGGCCGCCAAGCCCGTCACCATCCTCGACGGGGTCGGCCCCAAGGCCGCCCGCACCCTGTGCTCCTACGGCCTCGACTCCGTCGGCCGGGTCGCCGCCGCCCCGCCCGCCGCCCTGCGGCGGATCCTCGGCGCCCGGCTCGGCCGCGAGGTGCACGAGCGCGCCCTCGGGATCGACCGGACCCCCGTCCGGCCCGGCGCCGCCGCCCGCAGCATCGCCGCCGAGCGGCTCTTCGACCGGGACGAGCTGGATCCCGTACGGCACCGGCGGGCTCTGCTCTCGCTGACGGAGGAGCTCGGCGCGAAGCTTCGTACACAAGAACAGGGCCAAGAACAGGGCCAAGAACAGGGTCAGGGCCAGGGGCAGGTCTGCCGCGCCCTCTCGCTCACCGTCCGCTGCGCCGACCGCACCACGCTCACGCGGACCCGCACCCTGGCCGAACCCACCGCGCACTCGGCCGCCCTGACCGCCGCGGCCTACGTCCTGTACGAGGGCCTCGGCCTGCAACGGGCCCGGGTGCGCGCGCTGTCCCTGCGGGCCGAGGACCTGACCTCGGCCGAGCGGGCCGCGCGGCAGCTCAGTCTCGACCCCGCGGACGAGAAGGCCCGCCGCCTGGAGGCCGTCACCGACCGGGTCCGGGCGCGCTTCGGACCGCACGCCATCGGCCGCGGCACGCTGGCCGCCTGACGGGGAGTCGGACGCCGGGATCGGACGACGCGCGAGTTTTTACCGACGCGTAACTTCCCTGTGTTGCTACTCACCCGTAATTTAGCGGCAGCAGCTCCCCCATGTGATCCGGATCACGGGACGAACCCCCACGCCTCATCCCCTTGAGCCGACCCGCAAGGAGATCACACGATGCTGCCCTGGAGACGCCTGCTCCGCCCGCTGGCCGTCCTCACCCTCACCGCCGCCGCACTCGTCGCCCCCACCGGCGCCGCGCAGGCCGCGTCCGCCCCCAGCAGCGGCTGGAACAACTGGTCCTGCAAGCCGTCCGCCGCGCATCCGCGCCCCGTCGTCCTCGTGCACGGCACCTTCGGCAACTCCGTCGACAACTGGCTCGGCCTCGCGCCGTACCTCGTGCACCGCGGGTACTGCGTCTACTCGCTCGACTACGGTCAACTGCCCGGCGTGCCCTTCTTCCACGGGCTCGGGCCCATCGACAAGTCCGCCGAACAGCTCGACGTCTTCGTCGACAAGGTGCTCGCCGCCACCGGCTCCGCCGAGACCGACATCATCGGGCACTCACAGGGCGGCATGATGCCGCGCTACTACCTGAAGTTCCTCGGCGGCGCCGACAAGGTCAACGCGCTGGTCGGACTCGCCCCCGACAACCACGGCACCGACCTGCTCGGATTCACCAAGCTCCTGCCCTACTTCCCCGGGGCCGCGGACCTGATCAGCGCCGCGACCCCGGGGCTCGCCGACCAGATCGCCGGATCCGCCTTCCAGCAGAAGCTGAACGAGGGCGGGGACACCGTGCCCGGGGTCACCTACACGGTGATCGCGACCAAGTACGACGAGGTGGTGACGCCGTACCGGAGCGCCTTCCTGGACGGGCCGAACGTACGCAACGTCGTCCTCCAGGACCTGTGCGTCCTGGACTTCTCCGAGCACGTCGCCATCGGGCTCACCGACCGGATCGCCTGGCACGAGGCGCTCAACGCCCTCGACCCGGCCCACGCCGAACGGACCACCTGCGCGTCGGTCTTCGACTGACCGGCACAGGCGGTCCGGGACGTGACCCGGGCGTGTCCTAGCGTCCGCGGCGGCCCGTCGTCACACGGCGGCGGGCCAGTCCGAACAGCACGGCCGCGCCGACGGCCAGGGCGCCGGCCCCGGCGATCGCGATCGTCGGGGTGGCGCCGCTGCCGCCGGTCTCCGCGAGGTTGTGGTTCTGCGGGGCCGGCGCGGTGGCGGTGGTGATGGCCGTCGGCGCGGCCGTGCTGCCGTTCGTCTTCGGGTCGTTGTCGCCGTGGCCGTTGTGCTCCACCGTGGACTTGTCGGCGCCGTCGGCGATCTGCTGGTCCGTCGGGGCCGAGGGGGCGGTACCCGTACTGGGCTTCGCGCTCGGCTTGGCGCTGGGCTTGGTGGTGCCCGTTCCGCCGGCGGCGGCGCCGGAGCCACCCCCGTTGTCCTTGCCGAAGACCACGTCCGAGCAGGTGTAGAAGGCCTCGGGGCTGTCCGAGCGCTGCCAGATGCTGTAGATCAGGTGGCGGCCGGACTTGTTCGGGACGGTCCCGGAGAAGACGTAGTCGCCGTTCTGCATGCCAGGGTCGGTGGCCTTCGCGAACGGCTCCGGCTCCAGGTCGGACCACTTCAGCGGCTTCGTCGGGTCGTAGCCGTCCTTCGTCACGTACAGCTCGAAGGAACCCCTGTGCGGGGCGGTGCCCTTGTAGCGGAAGGTGTGCGCGCCGGCGGACATCGGACTGGCCGGCCAGTCGGCGCGGGCCAGGTCCAGACCCAGGTACTTGTCGTTGCCGGCGGAGCAGAGCTGGCCGTTCGGGATCAACGCCCGGTGGTTCCCCGCCGCGTTGGCGATGTTCACCGCGTTCCAGTCGTAGAACGCCTGCGACCCGCTCGCCCCGACCGCCGCCTTGCACGCCGCCGACCGCGGGGACTCCGGACCCTCCGCGTAGCACGCCGCCACCCGGCTGACCGGGTCCGTCATCGACCCGTGGGCGGCCGCGGGAGCGGCGGCGTACGCGGCGATCGCGAGCGGGGCGAGGCCGGCGGAGGCGATACCGGTCAGCGTCACGGTACGGCGGCGTGCGGGCATGGGTGGATCTCCTTCGGGCACACGGCAGAGGTGAGCCAGCGGACAGGGCGGTGCGGCGCCGCCCCCCGGCGGCGCCGTTTCCGGCCCCCCGCTGGCTCAGCCAAGCTAGCCGCCCCGACCACGGGTTTCGCCACGTCCGGGCCCCCGGAGCGGATCCTTAGGGTCCTCTTAAGGCGGCCCTAAGCGAGCGCACAGACAACCCCGCCGCTTACGCGAGGAGCGCGCCCAGGCCGGCCGCCGAGCGGGCCTGGTCGTCCAGCGCGTCGAGGGCGCGCACGGCCTGGGCGGCCGCCTCCGGGTCGCTCGTGGCGAGCCCGCTCGCGGCGAACTCGTCCTCGTCCAGCCGCAGTACGGAGGTCCCGTCCGCCGAGACCCACAGGTCGAGGTCCAGGTCCTCCACGAGGATCTCCCCGCTCCGCACCAGCGCCGGGCGCGTGACGTCGCAGTACCAGCCCTTGAGGACACCGTCGCCGGTCCACACCTCCTTGACGGCGTACCAGCGCGTCCGCCAGAAGTGCTCGACGAAGACGTCGCCCGGCTCGAAGCGGACGAAGCCGAAGTCCCGTACGCCCTCGGCCGCCCAGGGGGCGCGCACGGAGATCCGGTCGCCGTCGTCGGCGACCTGCGCCGCCGGATAGCGGATCTTGGTCCGGCCGGCCTTGGTCAGGACGACGGTCAGCTGCTCGGTCACGCTCTCTCCAGTCTCTTCGTGTAGCGCGTCTCGGTCGCGCAGATCTCGTATCCGAACCACTCGTTGATGGCGAGCATCGGGCCGTTGCCGGCGTCGTTGCCGGTGAAGGCCTCGGTGTACCCGGCGGCGCGGGCCCGGTGCAGGGACGCCGTCTTGGCGAGCTTGGCCAGGCCCCGGCCGCGCAAGGCGCGCATGGTGCCGGTCATCGCCGAGGCGTAGCGGGTGGCGCCGTCGGTCTGGGCGGCGGTGAAGGCGGCCACCGCGCCGTCGACCAGCACGACGGTGGTCAGCTCCTTGTCGAGGGAAGGGCTGTTCCAGGTGTGCGCGAGCCAGTCCTCGTAGTCGTCGAAATCGCAGGCCACGTCGCCCGGTTCGTCGGCGGTCGTCTCCGCGTCGGCCTCGAAGAGCGGACGCGGGTCGGCGGCGAAGGCGGAGCCGGGCCGCAGCTCGACCCCGGCCGGGAGGGACTGCGGGAGCGCGGGCAGCGTGGCCGCCGCCAGGTCCAGGCGCAGGAAGTGCGCGGAGCGGCTGGGGCGGTAGCCGCGCCGCTCGGCGAAGGCGCGAGGGGCGGGCTCGTCGAGGACCCAGGCGTACGCGTCCACCGCGCCCCGCGCGGCGAGGTGCTCCTCGGCGGCGCGGAGCAGGAGACGGCCGGCGCCGAGGCCGCGGTGGGCGGGGTCGACGTAGGCGTTCACGTACGACTGACCGGGCTCCGGGCTGTCGTGGGCGATGCCGACCTGGGCGGTGCCGATGACGCGGCCGTCGGCGGTCTCGGCGACGAGGAGGCGGTAGTGCTTCGCGGGGTGGGCGGAGGAGAGCTCGAAGGCCACGCCCCGGATGGTGGTGATCATGAAGGGCAGGGCCGCGCGACGTACCCGCACGACGGCCTCCGCGTCCGAAGGGTCGTTCGGGCGGAGGTCGCGGATCAGAACGGTCATGCCGCAGACGCTACGGGCGCCCGCGTGCCCCACGCCTCCCAATTAACCCGCGATGGGGGACAATCACCCCCGTGACCTCGACGAATCTGAAGATCACCCTCAACGGCTCGGCCGGCTCGGCCGCCCCGTACGAACAACTGCGCGCGCAGATCGCCGACCGGGCCCGGTCGGGGAAGCTGCCGGCGGGCTTCAAACTGCCGACGGTACGTGGGCTGGCGGAGGAGCTGGGGCTGGCCGCCAACACCGTCGCGAAGGCGTACCGGGCGCTGGAGGCGGACGGGGTGATCGAGACGCGGGGCCGGCACGGGACCTTCGTCGCTGCGGCGGGGGACGCGGCGTCCCGCGAGGCCGCCTCCGCCGCGCAGGCGTACGCGGAACGGGCGCACCGGCTGGGGCTGACGGAGGCCGAGGCGCTGGCCGCCGCCACCGACGCCCTCCGGGCCCGGTACGCCGCCAAGTAGCCCTCCGCGGCCGCCTCCCGCCGGGGCTCCGCCCCGAGCTTCGCCGTGCGGCGCCGTTGCGGGGGCTCCGCCCCCGAACCCCCGCGCCTCAAACGCCGGCGGGGCTGAAGGCTAGAGGTAGAGGCCCGCCTCCGGGGAGTGCGGCTGCGGGGGCAGGACGGCCGCCGGGCCCGTGCCGCGCCGCAGGGCGAAGAGCTCCGCCAGGCTGGCGCCCTCGCGGGAGACGCCCTCATCGGTGCCCAGCCAGTCCACCGCCTCCCGGTGCGTCAGCCGGCCGACCTCGATGCGGGCCAGGCAGCGCCCGGGGCGGACCACCGCCGGGTGCAGGCGTTCCAGGTCCTCGTTCGTCGTGACGCCCACCAGGACGTTGCGGCCCTGGCCCAGCAGACCGTCCGTCAGGTTGAGCAGGCGGGACAGGGCCTGGCCCGCCGTGTGCCGGGCCTCGCCGCGGATCAGCTCGTCGCAGTCCTCCAGCAGCAGCAGCCGCCACCGGCCCTTCGCCGTGCCCTCGTCCTCCCCGATCGCGATGTCCATCAGGTAGCCCACGTCGTTGAACAGCCGCTCCGGGTCCAGGACGCAGTCCACCTGGCACCAGTCCCGCCAGGACCGGGCCAGCGTGCGCAGGGCCGAGGTCTTGCCCGTGCCCGGCGGGCCGTGCAGCAGGAGCAGCCGGCCCGCGATGTCGTCCGGGGTCACCTTCATCAGCCGGTCCATCGCCCCTGCCACCGGCGCGGTGTAGTTGGCCCGCACCTCCGCCCACGTCCCGGCCGCGATCTGGCGGGTCGTCCGGTACGGGCCGCGGCGCGGGGAGACGTACCAGAAGCCCATCGTCACGTTCTCCGGCTGCGGTTCGGGCTCGTCCTGCACCCCCTCCGTGGCCTTGCCGAGCACGCTGGAGGCCAGTTCGTCGCTGACCGCCGTCACGGTGACGTCCGCGCCCCGGCTCCAGCGCGAGACGAGCATGGTCCAGCCCTCGCCCTCGGCGAGGGTGGCGCTGCGGTCGCTGTCGCGCGCCGAGCGCAACACGGTGGCCTCCGGCGGCAGGAGGGTCGCCGCCGCCTTGACCCGATCGATCGACACGCTGTGCGAGTACGGCTGTTCACCGGAGGCGAACCGGCCGAGGAACAACGCGTCGACGACGTCCGACGGCGAATCGCTGTCGTCGACGTTGAGCCGGATCGGCAGCGCGTCATGCGGGTTGGCTGGCATGGCGCCCATGATCCGGCACACCGTGCCCCCGTGCACCCGTGTTTCGCCGGATCGGGTGCCCAGTTCCCTCTTCAAACGCATGGGGAGTGAAGATTCGGCCCGCGACTCTGCTCTGAACATTCTTGGCATGGACACTTCCAGCCAGCGGCGGCTGCTTGTACCACGGACTCAGGAGTAACCCCCACAAGGAGCCGCACACATGAGCATGAGACTGTCGCGCTTCGCTGCCCTGACCTCCTCGCTGTTACTCGCCGCGGGCGCCACCCTGTTCGGCGCCGGCCAGGCGGCCGCCGCCCAGGCCGACTTCGGCTACGTCGCCCTCGGTGACTCGTACTCCTCCGGCGTCGGCGCCGGCAACTACGACAGCGCGAGCGGCAACTGCAAACGCACCGCCCGCGCCTACCCGGCCCTCTGGGCCGCCGCCCACTCCCCCCAGACCTTCTCCTTCACCGCCTGCTCGGGCGCTCGCACGGGCGATGTCCTCGCCAACCAGCTCGGCCCGCTCAACTCCGGCACCGACCTGGTCAGCATCACCGTCGGCGGCAACGATGCCGGATTCTCCGACGTCATGACGACCTGTGTGCTCCAGTCCGAATCCACCTGCATCAGCCGCGTGAACCAGGCCAAGGCCTACGTGGACTCCACCCTTCCCGGTCAGCTCGACCAGGTCTACAACGCCATCGACAGCCGGTCGCCCGCCGCCCGTGTCGTCGTCATCGGCTATCCCCGCTTCTACAAGCTGAACGGCACCTGCACCACCGGCCTGACCGAAGGCGAACGCGCCGCCATCAACGGCGCCGCCGACCACCTCAACGCCGCCATCGCCAAACGCGCCGCCGACCACGGCTTCGCCTACGCCTCGGTCGTCGGTGCCTTTACGGGCCACGAGATCTGCTCCGGCAGCGCGTGGCTGCACAGCGTCAACTGGCTGAACATCGGCGAGTCGTACCACCCGACGGCCGGCGGACAGTCCGGCGGCTACCTGCCGGTCTTCACCAACGCGGCCTGATCCGCCTGATCCACCTGATCCGCCTGATCCGGCTACCCCGACTGCTCCGTCTGCCCCGACTGCTCGGGCTGCTCGGCCGCGGGGGTCCCCGGAGCACTCGCCGTCGGCGAGGGCGGTGACGCACTCGCGCCAGGGGAGGTGGCCCCGCCCGTCGGGGTCTCCTTCTCGCACGTCACGGAGGTGGTCACCCACTGCGTGGCCACCTCCGCGGGCCCCCGCACCTCCAGCCGGACCGCGTCGCCGAAGGTCGCGTCCGGCACGTGCGTGAGCTCGCTGTGCTCCAGCCGCCGGCTCCTCGGGCCGCCCTCCTCGTAGGTGACGGACTGCCAGTCGGGACCGGAGGTACGCCCGCTCCGCGTGGCCCAGCGGTACTCCAGCACGACCGGGGTGCGCTCCACCTCGACGGTCGCGGTGAATGCGGGCGCCCGCCCGGCGGGCGGCGGGCAGCTGCCGCTGTACGTGGAGCGCACGGTGTCGACGTGGACCGCGAGGCGCTGTCCAGCGCCGGCCGAGGTGGGGGCCGAGGACGAAACCGGGGTGGACGGGGTCGCCGAGGGCGTCGTGGTGACGGTCCGCGCGGGGCCGGCCGAGCCCGTAGGAGCGCCGCCCCCGCCGCCGTTCGTCTTGTCGCGGTCCTTCAGCAGCAGCCACCCCAGCGCGGCCAGGGCCAGCAGCAGCACCACGACCCCGATGGTCAGCACCAGCCCGGCCCGGCTCGGGCCGGCCACCGGCCCGGGTGCGGGCAGCGGCGGCGTGGGCTGCCCGTACGGTGCCCCCTGCGCGCCCTCCTGCCGGCCCCCCTGCGGGTGCCGCGCGGTGGCCGTCGGCGTGTCCGGCCCCACCGCCGCCCCCGCCGCGAACCCCGCCGCCGGTCCCGACACCGGCCCGCCGGAGGCCCGTACGGCCCCGCCCGCGCCCACCACCCGTAGCATCCGGGCCGCCTCCGCCGCGGACAGCCGCTCGGCCGGGTCCTTGCGCAGCAGTCCCTCCAGTACGGGCTCCAACGGCCCGGCCCGGTGCGGCGGCGGCAACTCTCCGTCCACCACGGCCCGCAGGGTGTCCAGCGCAGTGGCCCGCCGGAACGGCGAGACGCCCTCGACGGCGGCGTAGAGCATGACCCCGAGCGACCACAGGTCCGACTCCGGGCCCGGCTCACGCCCCAACGCCCGCTCGGGCGCCAGGAATTCGGGCGAGCCGACCACCTCGCCGGTCATGGTGATCGCCGAAGAGCCCTCCAGGGTCGCGATCCCGAAGTCGCTGAGCACCACCCGGCCGTCGTTGGCGATCAGCACGTTGCCCGGTTTCACGTCCCGGTGCAGCACCCCGGAGTCGTGCGCGGAGCGCAGCGCGGCCAGGACCTGCTCCCCGATGTGCGCGGCGCGCTGCGGGGTCATCGGCCCCTCCGCCTCCAGTACGTCGGCCAGGGACAGCCCGCGCACCAGCTCCATCACGATCCAGGGCCGCCCGCCGTCGGAGGCCACGTCGTAGACCGTGACGACCCCGCGGTGCGCGACCCTGGCCGCCGCCCAGGCCTCCCGCTCCAGCCGCCGGTACATCCGCCGCAGTTCGGCGGGCTCCAGCCCGGCCGGCGCCCGTACCTCCTTGACGGCGACGTCGCGGGCCAGCACCTCGTCCCGGGCCCGCCACACGACGCCCATCCCGCCGCGTCCGATCGGTTCGAGCAGCCGGTAGCGGCCCGCGACGACACGATCGGAGCCCGATTCCCCATCAGCGCCGGCCTCGTTCCCACTCACGCGCGCCCCCTGTGTGATCCCGTGCGCCGATGTGTCATCAGGTGATCACTCCAAGTTAGCGCAGTGTGGGCCAAGTGGCCCCTCTCGTGACGCGGCTCGGATGGAGGCCTTCCACAGCGTGATCTCTGTGCGGAGAGTGACGGTCGACTCCGCTGAGTAACCGTCAACTCCCCGTCGCCACAGGGGTAATTCACACCACCGGGATACCCGAGCGCGACGCCGGGGCGATAGGGTTAACCTGCCCGGGCCGGGTGCCCTCGTACGGGTGGGGAGAGAACATGGAACAGATAGCAATGCGCAGCAGGCCGCCTCGCGTGCCTGCCATCACCTGCGGCAGCAGTGCGACCAGCTCGCGCCTCGACCGCCATCTCGCCGTGCTGGGCGGACCTGCCGTCCCGCGCCGGGAGACCGCCGAGGCGACGCTGCTGATGCGCGAGCTCACCTCCCGCGACCACACGCACCGTCTGCGGAGCCGGAGCGCGCGCGTCTCGCTCTTCGCGCCGCTGCGCCGCCTGCGTCGCACGCTCTTCGGCAGCCGCCGTTCGTAACCGTCCCCGTACCGCGGCCGTTCGCCTTCTGGGCCTCCGGCCTCCCGGCCCCTACGCGATCACACCGTCCCGGCGCAGTTCCGAGATCTGCGCGCCCGCCATCCCCAGGGCGCGCAGCAGGGACTCGGTGTGTTCGCCCAGCGCGGGCACCGCACCCATGTGCGGTGCCGCGCCGCCCGGCAGCCCGATCGGCGGCAGCAGGGCCCGCAGCGGACCGGCCGGTGACCCCACCTCCCGCCAGCGGTCCCGGGCCGCCAGCTGCGGATGCCCGGCCAGTTGGGCCACCGAGTTCAGCCGCGCGCAGGCGATGCCCGCCGCCTCCAGCCGCTCGATCGCCTCGTCCGCGCCCAGCCGGCCCAGTGCCTGCGCCACCACCGCGTCGGTCTTCTCCCGGTTCCCGGTGCGCGCCCTGTTCGTCGCGTACGCCGGGTCCTCTGCCAACTCAGGCTGTTCCAGCACCTGTTGTGCCAGCCGACGCCACTCCCGGTCGTTCTGCACCGACAGCAGCACGCGGTCCCCGTCGGCCGTCGGATAGGCGTCGTAGGGCGCGATCACCGCGTGCGCGAGACCGGTGCGTACGGGCTGCTCCCCGCCGTGCATCGTGTGGTGCAGCGGGTGCCCCATCCATTCGGCGAGCGCGTCCAGCATGGACACCTCCACCCTGCCCCCGCGCCCGGTGACCCCGCGGCGCAGCAGCGCGGCCAGGACCCCCGAGAAGGCGTACATGGCCGCCGCGATGTCCGCCGCCGGGATCCCCGCCTTGACGGGCTGCTCCGGGGTGCCGGTCACCGACACCAGCCCCGCCTCGCACTGCACGAGCATGTCGTAGGCGCGCTTGTGGGCGTACGGGCCCTCGGCGCCGTAGCCGGAGACGTCCACGGCCACCAGCCGCGGGTAACGCGCGCACAGCGCGGCCGAGTCGAGCCCGAGCCGGGCGGCGGCTCCCTGCGCCAGGTTCTGCACGAAGACGTCGGCGCCGGCCAGCAGGCCGTGCAGCACCTCGCGGCCGCGCGCGTCCTTCAGGTCGAGCGCGAGCGACTCCTTGCCCCGGTTCGCCCAGACGAAGTGCGAGGCGAGGCCCTGCGCGGCGGTGTCGTAGGCACGGGCGAAGTCGCCGCCGTCGGGGCGCTCGACCTTGATCACCCGGGCGCCGAGATCGGCGAGCTGGCGGGTGGCGAAGGGGGCCGAGACGGCCTGTTCGACGGCGACGACGGTGATGCCGGCGAGGGGGAGGGGGTCGGGCTGGTGCGTGTCGGTGTCGGTGCTCATGACAGGCGTGCCTACCTGCTCCCACCCCGCTTTGTCACTAGGGGGCGGGAGAACGGCCCGGCAGAATCGGCGGAGTGAGCCGAGTCGGCGGAGTCGGCGGAGTCGGCGTAGTCAACGACGTCCGCTCAGCCCAGGCCGCGCGCGAACCGGCGCGTGGCCAGCGGCACGAAGAGCGCGAGCAGTACGAGCGACCACAGGAGGGCCCCGGCGACCGGGTGCGCGGCGGGCCAGGCGGCGCCCGTCCCGGCCCCCGCTCCGGCGTTCCCGCACAGCTCGCGCACGGCGGTGGCGACGGCGCTGATCGGGTTCCACTCGGCGACCGCGCGCAGCCACCCGGGCAGCCCGGCGGTCGGCAGGTACGCGCTCGACAGCATCGGCAGGACGAAGGTGGCGCTGCCGAGCTGGCCCGCCGCCTCCTCGCTCCTGCTCAGCAGCCCGAGGTACGTGCCCACCCACGCGGTGGCGAAGCGGAACAGCAACAGCAGGCCCAGGGCCCCCAGCGCGCCGGGCAGACCGTTCTCGATCCGCCAGCCCATCGCCAGCCCCACCAGCATCAGCGGCACCATCGATACGCCCGTGGTGAGCAGGTCGGCCGCCGTCTGCCCGAGCGGGACGGCGGTGCGGCTCATCGGCAGGGTCCGGAAACGGTCCATCACCCCGCGGTGCGCGTCCTGCGCGGCCGTGAACATGCCGGTCATCAGGCCGTTCGCGGCGGTGGCGGCGAGCAGCCCCGGGACCAGGAACTCGCGGTACTCGGCACCCGGCATGGCGAGGGCGCTGCCGAAGACGTAGCCGAAGAACAGCAGCATGGTGATCGGCATGGTCTGGGTCAGGATCAGCAGCGCCGGGGCGTGCCGGGCCTTCTGGAGCTGGCGGGTGAGGACGGCCCCGCCGTCGGACAGCAGGGTGCTCATGCCGCGTGCTCCTTTTCGTTCCCGGTGGAGTGTGTGGAGTGCGTGGAGTGTGTGGAGTGTTCCGTGTACGGGGGCTGTTCCGTGGCGGTGCGGACCCGGGTGAGGCGCAGGAACACCTCGTCGAGGGTGGGCGGGCGCAGGCTCGCGTCCGTGACCGGGACCCCGGCGGTGTCGAGCTCCCGGATGATCCGGGGCAGGGTCAGGCCGGCGTCGAGGACGGTCGCGCCGACGGTCAGCCGCTCCTCGTCGACCACGGGCCGGCCGCCGGTGAGCTGGTCGAGGACCACGGCGGCGCCCGCGAGTGCCCCGCGGGCGGTGACGGCGACCTCGGCGTAGGCGCCGATCCGGGACTTGAGTTCGGCCGGGGTGCCGGTGGCCGCGGCCCGGCCGCTGTCGATGACCACGATGTCGTCGGCGAGCCGGTCGGCCTCCTCCAGGTACTGGGTGGTGAGCAGCACCGTGGTGCCCTCGTGGGCGAGCGCGCGTACCGCCGTCCAGATCTGCTCGCGGGCCGCCGGGTCCAGGCCGGTGGTGGGCTCGTCGAGGAACAGCACCCGGGGGCGGGTGATCAGCCCGGCGGCCAGGTCCAGGCGCCGCCTCATGCCGCCGGACCAGGTGGAGGCCATCCGGTCGGCGGCCTCCCCGAGCCCGAAGCGCTCCAGCAGCTCGTCGGCGCGGGCCCGGCCCGCGGAGCCGCGCAGTCCGGCGAGCCGGGCGAAGAGCCGGAGGTTCTCGCGGCCGGTCAGGTCCCCGTCGACGGAGGCGTACTGGCCGGTGACACCGATGGCGCGGCGGACGGCGGCGGGCTCGCGGGTGACGTCGTGGCCGGCGACGAGGGCGCGGCCCCCGGTGGGTGCGGTGAGCGTGGTCAGGATGCGGACGGCGGTGGTCTTGCCCGCGCCGTTGGGGCCGAGGAGGCCGCAGACCGTGCCCTCGGGGACGGCGAGGTCGAGGCCGCGCAGGGCATGGACCTCCCCGTAACTCTTCTCCAGCCGCTCACTAAGTACAGCGTACGTAGTAGTCATGTGCGACACCGTACCTCACTACGTACGGTGTACGTAACTAAGATGGTGGCGAGACGACGAGGTGATCTGAGCGATGACAGCCGGCGGGCGACCCGCTGAACCCGAAGTGATCTGGTCCCGCCCCCAGCGGGCCGGCCGCGGCCCCAGGCCCGCGCACAGCCGCGAGTCGATCGCGTCCGAGGCGGTGAAGATCGCCGACGCGGAGGGGATCGAGGCCGTCTCCATGCGGCGCGTGGCGGCCGGGATCGGCGCGGGGACGATGTCCCTCTACAACTACGTACCGCGCAAGGAGGACCTGTACGAGCTGATGGTCGACGCGGTCAGCGGGGAGTACGAGTTCCCCCCGCCGACCGGTGACTGGCAGGCCGACCTGCTGGCGCTGGCCCGCCAGACGCGGGCGCTGATGCACCGCCACCCGTGGCTGCCGGGCCTGCTGACCCCGGTCTACGGCTTCAGCCCGAACGCCCTGCGCTACCTGGAGCACAGCCTGGACTGCCTGGCGCCGCTGGAGGTGGCGGACGCCGAGAAGCTGGAGCTCGTCGCCGCGATCAACGGCACGGTCGCCACGTACGTGGGGGGTGAGCTGGCGCTGGCCGAACGGGCCCGGTCGCTGCCCTGGAGCGAGGAGGAGGAGCAGGGCGTACGGGCGGCCTGGCTCGGGTCCTGCCTGGCCACCGGGCGGTATCCGAGGCTGGCGGCGGCCCTGGCGGGCGGTGGCCCGGTCCCCGGTACGGGTCTGGACATGGACGCGGTCTTCGACCGCTCGGTGTCCCGGCTGCTGGGGGCGTGGGCTCCGTAGGGCCGCTCTTCGTGCGGCCGTTGCTCACGGGCCCGCTCCTCGTCAGGCCTTCAGAGGAGCGCGAACTGCCCGCCCGGGCCCTCCTCCTGGTGGTCCAGCACCGAGGCGGGGCGCCGGGCCCAGCCCGGCGGCGGCAGCACCCCGGCCGCGCGCAGCCCCTCCGTCGACAGGCCCGGACCGGGCTCGAACGCGGCCCGCTCCGGGGCCAGATCGGCCAGCAGCGCCAAGGTGGTCACCAGCGCGAGCAGCTCCGAGGTCCAGCTCTGCGGCCACTCGGCCGGACCCAGCGCCTCCAGCCCCTCGGCGCCCGGGCCGCGGTGCGCGGTGCGCGCGGCGAACCAGGCCTCCAGCACCCGCGCGCCCTGGGCCTCGTACTCCCAGGCCCCGGCCGGCACGGGGGAGACGGTCCCGCTCCCGAGGCTCAGCGTCTCGCTCCCGGCGTCGTACGAGAGCCCGTGCGGCCACGCCCCGACCGCCGAGCGGACGTACGGGCGGCGCCCGCCGGGCAGCCGGGGCGGCTCACCGCCGCGCGCCCCGCGCAGCTGGACGCCGAGCAGGCGGTGCCCGAGCTCCAGGCCGCCCCGCCAGCGCGCGGAGTCGGCGGCGAGCGGGACCTCGTACCCCCCCGGCCCCGGGCGGCCCGCCACGAGGATCCAGCACAGGACGTCCTCGGGCGTGACCCAGCCGCCGTAGCGCTCGCCGAGCAGGGTCAGCAGGCCGGGGGCGAGATTCGGCTCGGCGCCGCCGGGGCGCCGGTGCAGCGGGCGGATCCGCCCGAGCCGGCCGGCCGGGAGGTGCGCGCTGACCAGCGGCTCCGGGATCTCGACGAGGAACAGCTGGTGCTCGTCCCGGACCCGCCACAGCTCCGGGCGGGCCATGTCGATGAGCCGCTGGTCGGGCAGCAGCCACTGCTCGTCGAAGGGCTCGCGCAGCACCCGTACGGGATCGGGGCAGGGGCCGGGATCGTCGGCGAAACGGGTCGTGGCCGCCGAGCGCTGGCCGGGCAGCGCGGCCGCGCCGGCAGCGGGCGTGCGGCTGCGGCTCGGGCGGAACAGCCGCTCCCGCTCGGCCCCTTCGGAGCCGGTCAGGGCGGACCAGCGGGCGCGCAGTGCCGCCGGATCGGGTGCGACCACCCAGTCCCGGCCCAGGCGCAGGCCGCCCACGGCCCAGGGCATCAGATCGTCCAGCAGCGGTACGTCTTCGCTCACGCCGCCGATGGTAGCGACGGCATCCGGTGGGCGGGCTGCGTCCAGGCCGAAGAGCTACGCTCCTTATGTGCGCATACGTACGGTATCGACCGAAGAGAGGAAACGGTCATGAGCCAGTACGACGAATACTCGACTCCCTCGCAGGCCGAGGGCGAGCGCCTCGACGAGGACATGGACGAGAAGCAGCGCAAGGAGCGGCACCCGCAGACGACGCGGACCACACCGTCCCAGGCGGAGGGTGAGCGCACCAAGGAGGACGACGAGAAGAAGTGACGCCGGTCAGTGCGCGTCGACCGTCACGGTGAAGGAGAACCGGTCGCCGCGGTAGCGGATCCGTGCCACGTCCACCACCCGGCCGTCCTCGTCGTACGTGACGCCCGTGTAGTGCAGGATCGGGCTGAGCAGCGGGACCTGGAGCAGCTCGGCCGTCTCCGGGTCGGCGAGCCGGGCCTCCACCGTGTCCGTGATCCGGCTGATGCGCACCCCCACGACGTCCCGCAGCACCTTCGTCATCGGCCAGCGTTCGAGATCGGCGAGGTCGACCGCCCCGGCGAACTCCGGGAGGACCGCGTTCTCCACCCAGTTCGTCGGCTCGCCGTTCTCGCGGTCGTGGCGCAGCCGCCGGTACGTGACCACCTCGGGCGTGTCCGGGAAGTGCTCCAGCAGCTCCCCGGACACGGCGGTCCGCCCGTGGCCGAGGATCGTCGTGCGGTCGCCCGACTGCTGGGCCACGATCGCGTCGACCGAGCCCAGCAGCCGGACGGGGGCGCTGCGCAGGGCGCCCGGCTCGATGAAGGTGCCGCGCCGCCGGTGCCGGCTGATCAGGCCCTCGCCCTCCAGCTCCTTGAGCGCCTGCCGCATGGTCAGCACACTCACCCCGTAGTGCTCGGCGAGCTGCTCCTCGGTGGGCAGGCGCAGCGAGGCGTCCGGGGTGCGCCCCAGTATCGAGGCGCGCAGTGACTGCGACACCTGATACCAGAGCGGCAGCTTCCGGTTGAGTACCAGCGAGTCGGGAGCGAAGGCGGTCACGGGTGGATCTCCGAACGGCTGGACAGGGGTGACGTGCGGCGCATGCAGCGTATGCAGCGCGGGTCAGGGACGGAAGTGGCGCTGCAGACCCTGCCACACGTCGTCGTAGCCGCGCTGGAGGTGATCGGCGCCGGCCGCCTGGGCGGTGGCGGTGACCGGCCAGCGGGTCTCGAACATGAAGGCCAGGCCGTCGTCGATCTTCTGCGGCTTCAGCTCGGCGGCACTCGCCCGGTCGAAGGTCTCCCGGTCGGGGCCGTGGGCGGACATCATGTTGTGGAGCGAGCCGCCGCCGGGGACGAAGCCCTCGGCCTTGGCGTCGTAGGCGCCCTCGATCAGGCCCATGTACTCGCTCATCACGTTGCGGTGGAAGTAGGGCGGGCGGAAGGTGTCCTCGCCGACCAGCCAGCGCGGGGCGAAGACCACGAAGTCCACGCCCGCCAGGCCCGGGGTGTCGGAGGGCGAGGTCAGGACCGTGAAGATCGACGGGTCGGGGTGGTCGTAGCTGATCGAGCCCAGGACGTTGAAACGGCGCAGGTCGTAGACGTAGGGGACGTGGGTGCCGTGCCAGGCGACCACGTCGAGCGGGGAGTGGTCGTAGGTCGCCGACCAGAGGTTCCCGCAGAACTTGTTGATCACCTCGGTCGGGCGCTCGCTGTCCTCGTACGCGGCCACCGGGGCCTGGAAGTCCCGTGCGGCGGCGAGGCCGTTGGCGCCGATCGGGCCCAGGCCGGGCAGCTCGAAGGGCTGGCCGTAGTTCTCGCAGACGTAGCCGCGGGCGGGGGCTTCGCCGGTGTCCAGCAGCTCGACGCGGAAGCGGACGCCGCGCGGGATGAGGGCCACCTCGCCCGGCCGGGCGGCGAGCAGGCCCAGTTCGGTGCGCAGGAGCAGTCCGCCGCGCTCGGGCACGATCAGCAGCTCGCCGTCGGAGTCGCTGAACACCCGGTCCGTCATGGACGAGTTGGCGGCGTAGAGGTGGATGGCCATGCCGGTGCGCTGGGACGCGTCGCCGTTGCCGCCGAGGGTCCACAGGCCGGCCAGGAAGTCGGTGGCGGGGGCCGGGTCGGGCAGCGGGTTCCAGCGGAGCCGGTTCGGGTCCGCCGGGACCTCGGTGAAGGGCGCGGTGCGCAGGGCCCCGTTGTCGATCCGGGTGAACGGCGGGTGCGCGGCCGAGGGGCGGATCCGGTAGAGCCAGGAACGGCGGTTGTGGCTGCGGGGCTCGGTGAAGGCGCTGCCGCTGAGCTGCTCGGCGTAGAGGCCGAGGGGGGCGCGCTGGGGCGAGTTCCGGCCGAGCGGCAGGGCGCCGGGGACGGCCTCCGAGCTGTGCTCGTTGCCGAAGCCGGTGAGGTACTCCAGTGCCTCCGCCGTCTTCCTGGCCTGTTCGCTGCCGCCGGCCTGCTCGCTCATGTGCTGCTCCCGCTCCGTCGAAGGAATCCTATGGTCGACAGTAGGATTCCGCGGCCCGCGCGTCAACGGGGCGCAGGTCCGGGGATGGGAGCGGGGGAGCGGATTCGCGCAGAGGGGGATCCGAAAAGATGAACAATGCTCTACTCTCACGCGCATGTCGTGGACCCGCAGGTTCCCTGCCGTGCCGGCGGCGCTCCTCGCCGCCCTCCTCGCCCTCCTGACCCTCTTCGTCGCCGCACCCGCCGCCCGCGCGCACGAGGAGCGTCCGATCACCCTCCCGGACGGCTCCGGATCCGTACCCGAGTACCGCGGGGCGGAGCCCGACCTGCTCGTCTGCAAGACCGACCGGCCCGCCTTCGAACGCCGGATATCCGCCTTTCCGGAGGAGCTCAGGCAGCGCAACCTCGCCCTCTACGAGCGGTGCGAGAAGAGCGGCTACCGGCACCTACAGGAAGCCGTCGACGCCGTCGACCGGCCCGGGATGAACATCGCGGTCCTCCCCGGCCTGTACGAGGAGGAGCCCTCGCTCCCGAAGCCGACGGGGGAGTGCGCCGCACTGAAGGCCCCCGAGTCCTCGCTCGGCTACCAGATCCTGTCGTACGAGCAGCAGGAGCGGTGCCCGCACAACCAGAACCTCGTCGCGATCCTCGGCAAGAAGAACCTGCAGATCGAGGGCACGGGCGCGTCCCGACTGGACGTGGTCTTCGACGCCAAGTACCAGAAGCTGAACGCCATCCGCGCCGACCAGTCCAACGGCATCTACTTCCGCAACTTCACCGCCCAGCGCACCACCTTCAACTCGCTGTACGTGCTGGCGGGCGACGGCTTCGTCATCGACGACGTGCTGACCCGCTGGAACGACGAGTACGGCTTCCTGACCTTCGCCAGCGACCACGGCCTCTACAAGAACTGCGAGTCGTACGGGAACGGCGACTCCGGCATCTACCCCGGCAGCGCGTCCAACATCAACGACGGCCGCGGCTACGAGGTCCCCCGCTACGCGATCGAGATCACCGGCTGCCGCAGCCACCACAACATGGTCGGCTACTCCGGCACCGCGGGCGACTCGGTCTGGGTGCACGACAACGAGTTCGACCAGAACATGGGCGGCGCCTCGATGGACAGCGCCTTCCCCGGCCACCCCGGACTCCCGCAGAACCACGCCAAGTTCGAGCGGAACCTGATCCACGACAACAACCAGGACTACTACCGCCACGTCGCCGACGGCACCTGCGCCAAGCCGCCGATCGAGCGCGGCTACGAACGCGGCGTCGTCTGCCCGCAGATCTCCATGCCGCCGGGCACCGGCATCATCACCGCGGGCGGCAACTGGAACCTCTACGAGAACAACTGGGTGTACGGGCACCAGCGCGCCGGCTTCTTCCTCAGCGCCGTCCCCGCCTTCATCCGCGGCGAGGAGGAGTGGTCGAAGCAGACGGACACCTCCCACCACAACCGGTACGCCGGGAACGTCATGGGCAAGGACAAGTCCGGCGCCGACCGCCCCAACGGCATGGACGTGTGGTGGGACGGCCAGGGGAGCGGCAACTGCTGGCAGGACGGTCCCGACGGCTCCACCCCCGGCACGGTCCCGCAGTGCGGGGACCGCCGGGGCGAGATCTCGGGCGCGTCGGCCCGCCTGATCGGCGAACCGGTCAAACTCGTCCAACTCCTCGTCTGCGCCGACTACAACGTCCAGGCGCGCAAACTCCCGGCCGGCTGCGACTGGTACGGCGCGCGCGGCCTGGAGCGGGTGGAGACCCAGCTGGCGCTGGCCGTGGCGGCGGTCCTGCTCCTGGTCGGCGGGGTCCTGTGGTGGCGCCGCCTGCGCGCTTCCCGCCTGGGCACCGTGGCCTCGTTCCTGGGCCTGGCGGGTCTGGCCCTCGACGTGGCCGGCTCCACCATGGGCTTGACCGCCACTTTCGTCCCGGCCCTCGCCCTCCTCTGCCTCGGCCTGTGGTGGACGGGCGTCGGCCTGGTACTGCGCCCCACCCGCCCCTGGCTGGCCCGCCTGACC
This sequence comes from Streptomyces sp. NPDC028910, assembly GCF_055564955.1. Lineage (NCBI taxonomy): Bacteria > Bacillati > Actinomycetota > Actinomycetes > Kitasatosporales > Streptomycetaceae > Streptomyces > Streptomyces sp. NPDC028910. Next base: position 94,187 of record NZ_JBVHVF010000008.1, read on the forward strand.
CTGCTGCTGGCCGGGCTCACCCTGCTGGACGCCTTCGACAAGGTGGTCCTGATGATCCCGTGGACCCCTCTGAGCCCCGCCTGGGTACGAGCCCTGGTGGTCGTGGCCTGGGTCCTGTGGGCAGTGGTCGCCTCGGCCCGCCCACAATCCCCACCCCCCCACGCCGCCCCCACGGCCGACGACACCCCCGCCCCACCCGCCCCCACCCCGCCCCTCCGCCCCACAGCCCCCAATCCCCCGCCAAACCCCACCCCATAACCCACTCACGCCGGTCCGGCCCGCCGCCCGACAGGCCCAGGGCCCCACCCCATAACCCACTCGCCCCGGCCCGGCCACCGCCCGACAGGCCCCGGGCCCCGAACCCCACTCCCCGTGACCGGCAGGCCCCGGCCCGACCTCCGCGCGGCAGCCCCCGAGCCGCCGGCGAGGCGACGGGACCCCGCACCCTGACCGGCAGGCCCCGGCCCGGCCTCCGCGGCGCAGCCCCAAGCCGCCGGCGAGGCGACCGGACCCCACACCGTGACCCGCAAGCCCCGCCCCGACTTTCGCGGCGCAGCCCCGAGCCCCCTTCCAGGCGCCCCGACCACAGGAGGCCAGCCGTGACCGACCGGCCCGACGACCGGCCCGATGACCGCATCCGGTGCGATGTCTGCGGTACGCCGCCCCGCGCGGCCCGCAGGTCCCGCCGAACCGCCCGCGCCGCGGCCCTGCTCGCCCTCGCCCTGCTCCTCGCGAGCGGTGCGGCGACGGGCTGCGGCGGGCGGGCCACCACCCACCACAAGCCCGGCACCAGCCACGAAGAGGCCTCCGGCAGCGTGGGCACCCTGCTCGCCGCCTCCGACGGTGCGGGCCACCGGCTCCGCGAGGTCCCGGCCCAGAGCGCGCCCGAGGTCCAGTTGACCGTCCGCCCGGATTCCGAAGACGGCTGGAACCTCCAGCTGACGGTGAAGAAGTACCGCTTCACCCCCGACAGCACCGGCGGCGCCGCCCTCCCGGGCGCCGGCCACGCCCACCTGGAGCTCGACGGACGCAAGCTGGCCCGGTTGTACGGCCCGTGGTTCCACCTGCCCGCCGCGCAGGTCCCCCAGGGCGCGCACACCCTGACGGTCCGTCTCTACGCGGACGACCACACCGTCTGGGCGGTCTCCGGCAAGCCGGTCGAAGGCACGGCCCAGCTCACTGCGGCCGCCCCGGGCCCGCCGGGCGGCCACAGCCACGGCGACAACCAGCCGAAGCCAACGGCCCCACAGACGCCGGAGCAGGAGCTGACCGACCGGACGGTCACCATCACCGTCCGGGACGGCAAGGTCAGCCCCGCCCCCGCCCGCACCGAGCTGCGGCGCGGCGAGCGGGTCGCCCTGCGCGTCACCAGCGACCGCGCGGACACCCTGCACGTCCACGGCTACGACAAGGAACTCGCCCTGCCCGCAGGCCAGGAGGCCACCCTGATCCTGACGGCCGACCGCACGGGCCTCTTCGAGGTCGAGACCCACGAGTCCCGCCTCGTCCTGACCCAACTCCTCGTCCGATGACCCCGCGCAGGGCCCTGCCCCCGCCAGCGCCCCCGATCGCCACCACGGCCTGGACCCCGCCCTGGCCCGAGGCCTGGCCCGCGCCCGCGCCGGCCGTCTCCTTCCGGTCGCCCGGACTCGGGCCCGAGTCCGGGATGCCCGACCAAGTCGTGGGCGGGACGCCGCCCGCGCCGGGCCGATGGTGAGCCCCGTCGGGCCGGGTCCTGCCCCGGGCGTCGGCGGTGGCGGGCACGGCCAGGGCGTGGTCCTTCACCCGGCCGATCCGTTCACCGCGCTCGCGCACGGGATCGGCTCCCAGCACGATCTGCCGATCTCTCCCTTCTACGCCTTCGCCGGCGCCTTCGCCGCGCTGTTCGTCTCCTTCCTCGCACTCGGCCTGCTCTGGTCCACCTCCCGCTTCCGCGGAGAGCGCTCGGGACTCGCCCTGCCCGGCGCCCTCCAACGGGTGGCCGACGCGCCGGCCACCCGTACCACCCTGCGCGGACTGGGACTCGCCGCCGCCCTCGCCGTCCTGCTCCACCTCCTCCTCGGTCCCGACGACCCCGCGCGCAACCCCGCTCCCGGCGCCGTCTACGTCCTCCTCTGGGTCGGACTCGTCCCCGCCTCCCTCCTCCTCGGCCCCGTCTGGCGCCTGCTCAACCCGCTCCGCACCCTGTACCGCCTGCTCTCCCGCGCCCTGCCCCGCCCGCGCGGCCCCGGCCGCCCGCTCCCCGCCCGGCTGGGGCAACGGCCCGCCGCCCTGGGGCTGTTCGGCTTCACCTGGCTCGAACTCGTCTCTCCTGCTCCCGCATCCACCACCACCCTCCTCATCGCCCTCACCCTCTACACCACCGCCCAGCTACTGCTCGCCGCCCGCTTCGGCGAGCGCTGGTTCGACGACGGAGACGCCTTCGAGGCGTACTCCGCCCTCCTCGCCCGGCTCTCCCCCCTCGGCCGTCGCAGCGACGGCCGCCTCGTTCTGCGCAACCCCTTCCACGGACTCGACGCGACACCCGAGCGGCCCGGACTCGTCGCCACCGTCTGCGTCCTGCTCGGCTCCACCGCCTACGACGGCTTGTCCGACAACCCCTCATGGATCAACGTCCTACAGACCTCCCCCCTCGGCCGCACCCCCACGGCCACGCTCGGACTGCTCGGTTCCATCGCCCTCGTCGCCACCCTGTACTGCCTCTGCGCCTCGGCCACCCGCCTCGTCAGCGGCCCGCACCCCGGCCCGCTGACCGCCTTCGCGCACTCACTCGTCCCGATCGCCCTCGGCTATCTCATCGCCCACTACTTCTCCCTCCTGGTAGTCGAAGGACCACGCACAGTAAGCATGGCACTCGGCACTGACAACGCCCCCGAACCCGCCCCGCCCCTGGGCCCCGGGGCCCTCGCCGCCCTCCAGGTCATCGCCGTCGTCACCGGTCACGTGCTCGGCGTCGTCGCCGCGCACGACCGCTCCGTTCGCCTCTTCCCGCCCGCCAGGGCGGTGGCCGGCCAACTGCCGCTGCTCGCGCTGATGATCACCTACACCATCGGGGGACTCGGCCTCCTGCTGAACTGAGGCCGCCGCCGAACCGATGAGCGAGGAGCGGCATGATGGACCCCGTGCCTCCCGCCCACCCCCTGCGCCGTACGCCGATCCAGCAGCGCAGCGCCGACCGGCTCGCCCGGATCCTCGACGCCTGCGCCGAGCTGCTGGACGAGACCGGGTACGAGAACCTCAGCACCCGCGCCGTCGCCGTGCGCGCCGGCGTGCCGATCGGCTCCGTCTACCGCTTCTTCGGCAACAAGCGGGCCATGGCCATCGCCCTCGCCCACCGCAACCTGGACCGGTACGTCGACGGCATCGCGGCCCGGCTCGCCGATCTCCCGGTCACCCACTGGCGGCCCGTCGTGGACGCCGTACTCGACGAGTACCTGGCCATGAAGCGCAGCGTGCCCGGCTTCGCGCTCGTCGACTTCGGCGTGCCGGCGCCGCCGCCCGAGGGTCCGGAGTCCGACCCCAACCACGAGGTCGCCGCCCACCTGACCCAACTGCTCTCCGCACATCTCGGCCTGACGCCCGACGCCGCTCTGGAGCGGGCGGTCCTCGTCGCCGTCGAGGCCACCGACGCACTGATCCAACTGGCCTTCCGCACCGATCCCGCCGGGGACGCCGGCATCGTCGCCGAGACCCGCGCGATGATGCACGCGTACCTGGCCCGCGTACTGGACTGACTCCGCCCCGCTCCCCGCCCCGCTCCCGCCCTGACCGTCCAGACCCGGTCCCGCCGAACCCTCCCCTCCGTGCCTACCGGTCGGTATGCTCGGAGCGCCCCGCGTGCCCGTGCCGCAGCCTGCCGCCCTGGAGGGCCCATGCCCCGCACCGCCCTGCGCATCTGTCCCCTCTGCGAAGCCACCTGCGGCCTCACCCTCACCATCGAGGGCGGCGCCGTCACCGGCGCCCGCGGCGACCGGGACGACGTCTTCAGCAAGGGCTTCATCTGCCCCAAGGGCGCCGCCTTCGGACAGCTCGACGCCGACCCCGACCGGCTGCGCACGCCGCTGGTCCGCCGCGACGGCCGGCTCCGGGAGGCCACCTGGGAGGATGCCTTCGACGCCATCGCCGCCGCCGTCCCCGCACTCGTGAGGGAGTACGGTGCCCAGTCGGTCGGCGTGGCCCTCGGCAACCCGAACGTCCACACCATGGCCGGCGCCCTCTACCCGCCGCTGCTCCTGAAGGCCCTTGGCACCCGGAACCTCTTCACCGCCAGCACGCTCGACCAGATGCCCAAGCACGTGTCCAGCGGGCTGCTCTTCGGTGACCCCTTCGTCATCCCGGTCCCGGACCTCGACCGGACCGACTTCCTGCTGCTCCTCGGCGCCAACCCGGTCGAGTCCAACGGCTCCCTGTGCACCGCCCCCGACTTCCCCGGCCGGCTCAAGGCCCTGCGCGCCCGCGGCGGCACCCTGGTCGTCGTCGACCCGCGCCGCACCCGCACCGCCGCCCTCGCAGACCGCCACCTCGCGCCGCGCCCCGGCAGCGACGCACTGCTGCTCGCCGCCCTCGCGCACACCCTGCTCGCCGAGAAGCTCGCCGCCCCCGGCCGGCTGGAGGAATGGACCGAAGGCCTCGGGGAACTCGCCGCCGCCCTCGGGAGTTTCACTCCTGAGGCCGTGGCCCCCGCCTGCGACCTCCCGGCCGGCGAGATCCGCACCCTCGCCCGCGAGCTCGCGGCCGCGCCCACCGCCGCCGTCTACGGGCGGATCGGCAGCTGCACCGTCGAGCACGGCACGCTCGCCAGCTGGCTGGTCGACGTACTGAACATCCTCACCGGCAACCTGGACCGGCCGGGCGGCGCCCTCTTCCCGCTCCCGGCCGCCGGCCCGCGGCCCCGCCCCGCCGGGCCCGGCAAGGGCTTCGCGGTCGGCCGCTGGCACAGCCGGGTCAGCGGCCACCCCGAGGTCAAGAGCGAACTGCCCAGCGCCGCCCTGGCCGAGGAGATCGAGACCCCGGGGGAGGGACGGATCCGGGCCCTGATCGCCATCGCCTCGAATCCCGTCCTGTCCGCACCCGACGGCGACCGGCTCGACCGGGCGCTGGCAGGCCTGGACTTCATGGTCTCGGTCGACCCGTACCTGAACGAGACCTCGCGCCACGCCCACGTCGTGCTGCCCCCGCCGCCGCCCTCGCAGAGCGCGCACCACGACTTCGCCTTCAACGGCTTCGCCATCCGCAACCAGGTGCGCTACACCCGCGCCGCCGTCCCCCTCGAGGCGGGCCTTCTCGACGAGTGCGAGATCCACGCGCGCCTCGTCCTGGCCGTCTCCGGCCTGCACGGCTCGGCCGGACCGGAGGCCGTCGACGAACTGGCCGTACAAGGCGTCCTGGCCAAGGAGACCGCAGACCCGCACTCCCCACTGCACGGGCAGGACCCGGCGCGCCTCGCCGGCCTCCTCGCCGGCGAATGCGGCCCCGAGCGCCGCCTCGACCTGATGCTCCGATTCGGGCCCTACGGAGACCGGTTCGGCGCCGCGGCCGAGGGAGAGCTCAACCTGGAGCGGCTGCTCGCACACCCGCACGGCATCGACCTGGGCCCGCTGCGGCCCCGGCTCCCGGGCGTGCTGAAGACCCGCAGCGGCAGGATCGAGCTGCTCCCGGACCTGATCGCGGCCGAGCTCCCCGGGCTGCGCGCGGCGCTCGCCGATCGCCCCGCCGCCCTGGTGCTCGTGGGCCGCCGCCATCTGCGGTCCAACAACAGCTGGTTGCACAACGTCCCGGCCCTCACCGGAGGTTCCAACCGCTGCACCCTCCACGTCCACCCCGAGGACGCCGGCCGACTGGGCCTCACCGACGGCGGGCGGGCCCGGATCACCGCCGACGGCGGCAGCCTGGAGGTGCCCGTCGAGGTCACCGACGCCGTACGCACCGGCGTGGTGAGCCTTCCGCACGGCTGGGGCCACGACCGTTCCGGGACCCGGCTCGCGGTGGCCTCCGCCGCGCCCGGCGCCAATGTCAACCAGCTGCTCGACGGCACCCGGCTCGACCGGCTGTCCGGGACGGCGGTGCTCAACGGCTTCCCCGTCGAGCTCACACCCCTTCCCTGAGCTGGGGTTTTGCTCGTATTGCTCACGCGTGGACGTCTTGTTGGCGCAAGGAGGCGGCACCTACCTTCCCCACATGCTGACCTTCCTCGGCTTCGCCATGATCGCGACCTTCCTGGTTCTGATCATGATGAAGAAAATGTCGCCCATCGCGGCGCTCGTCCTCATCCCCGCACTCTTCTGCGTCTTCGCGGGGAAGGGCGCGCACCTCGGCGACTACGTCATCGAAGGCGTCGGCAAGCTCGCACCGACCGCCGCCATGCTGATGTTCGCCATCGTCTACTTCGGCGTGATGATCGACGTCGGCCTCTTCGACCCGATCGTGCGCGGCATCCTGCGCTTCTGCAAGGCCGACCCGATGCGGGTGGTGGTCGGCACGGCCGTCCTCGCCGCGATCGTCTCGCTCGACGGCGACGGTTCGACCACCTTCATGATCACCGTCTCGGCCATGTATCCGCTCTACAAGCGGCTCGGCCTGAGCCTGGTGGTCATGACCGGCGTCGCGGCCACGGCGAACGGTGTCATGAACACCCTGCCCTGGGGCGGCCCCACGGCCCGCGCCGCGACCGCCCTCAAGCTCGACGCCGCCGACATCTTCGTCCCGATGATCCCGGCCCTCGCGGTGGGCCTGCTCTTCGTGTTCATCCTGGCGTACGTCCTCGGCCTGAAGGAGCGCCGCCGGGTCGGCATGCTGGTACTGCCCGGCCAGGCCGAGCCGGTGACCGCCGAGGAGGAACTGGTACCGGCCGCCCCCGGCACGGCCGCCGCGGTCACCGCCACGTCCACCTCCACCTCCACCTCTGCCGCCTCCACCTCCCCCTCTGCTTCCACCTCCGCCACTTCCCCCTCTGCCACCACTCCCTCCGCCCCGCAGGGGAGCGGATCCGCCCCCACCCCCGGCGCCGCCCCCGCGGACGGTTTCCAGGGCCTCGACCCCCACCGCCCCACCCTGCGCCCGCGCCTCTACTGGTTCAACGCCGGCCTCACCGTCGCGCTCCTCACCGCGATGATCATGGAGCTGCTCCCCATCCCGGTGCTGTTCCTGCTCGGCGCCGCCCTCGCCCTCACCGTCAATTTCCCGCACATGCCCGACCAGAAGGCCCAGATCGCCGCCCACGCCGACAACGTCCTGAACGTCGCCGGCATGGTCTTCGCCGCCGCCGTCTTCACCGGAGTCCTCACCGGCACCGGCATGGTCAAGCACATGGCCGACTGGCTCGTCGCCGCCATCCCCGACGGCATGGGCCCGCACATGGCGCTCGTCACCGGACTGCTCAGCCTGCCGCTCACCTACTTCATGTCCAACGACGGCTTCTACTTCGGCGTCCTGCCCGTCCTGGCCGAGGCCGGCGCCGCCCACGGGGTGTCCCCCCTCGAGATCGCCCGCGCCTCCCTCGTCGGGCAGGCGCTGCACATGTCGAGCCCGCTGGTTCCGGCCGTCTACGTCCTCGTCGGCATGGCCAAGGTGGAGTTCGGCGACCACACCCGTTTCACCGTGAAATGGGCGGCCCTGACCTCCCTCGTCGTCCTCGCCGCGGGGATGCTTTTCGGCATCATCTGATTCCGGCCTCCCCTGGCCGCGAAAAACTACCGGCGCTAGTTTGTAGGGTGTTCGCGAGGTCAGGTCCACGCGCTGGTGCGCACTCGGGAGGAATGCCATGAAGGCCCACGACGGGATGTACATCGACGGCGCGTGGCGCCCCGCCGCCGGACCGGACCGGATCGAGGTCGTCAATCCGGCCGACGAGCAGGTCATCGCCTCGGTCCCGGCCGGCACCGGCGAGGACGTGGACGCGGCCGTACGCGCGGCCCGCGCCGCCCTTCCCGGCTGGGCGGCCACAGCGCCGGCCGAGCGGGCCGCCCTGATCGGCGCGCTCCGCGACGTGCTGCTGGCCCGCAAGGGCGAGATCGCCGAGACCATCACCGCCGAGCTCGGATCCCCGCTCGCCTTCGCGCGGACCGTCCACGTCGGAGCGCCGATCGCCGTGGCCGCCTCCTACGCCGAGCTCGCGTCCTCGTACGCCTTCGAGGAGCGCATAGGGAACTCCACCGTGCTGCTGGAGCCGGTCGGTGTGGTCGGGGCCATCACGCCCTGGAACTACCCGCTGCACCAGATCGTTGCCAAGGTGGCGCCCGCTCTCGCCGCCGGCTGCACCCTCGTCCTCAAGCCGGCCGAGGACACCCCGCTGACCGCACAGCTCTTCGCCGAAGCCGTGCACGAGGCGGGCATCCCGGCCGGAGTCTTCAACCTGGTGACCGGTACCGGCCCGGTCGCCGGGCAGGCCCTGGCCGCGCACGAAGGAGTCGACCTCGTCTCCTTCACCGGCTCGACCGCCGTCGGCAAGCAGATCGGCGCCACGGCCGGCGCCGCCGTCAAGCGGGTCGCCCTCGAACTGGGCGGCAAATCGGCCAATGTCATCCTGCCCGGGGCCGACCTGGCCAAGGCCGTCGCGGCAGGCGTGGGCCATGTCATGACCAACACCGGCCAGCGCTGCAACGCGCTCACCCGGATGCTCGTCCACCGGGACCAGTACGAGGAGGCCGTCTCGCTCGCGGCCGCCGCCGTCGCCACGTACCCCACCGGCGACCCCCGCGAGACGGGTACCCGCGTCGGCCCCGTCGTCAACGCCAAGCAGCACGAACGGGTCCGCGGCTACATCGCCAAGGGCGTGGAGGAAGGCGCGCGCCTCGTCGCGGGCGGGCCCGACGCGCCGCACGAGCAGGGGTACTTCGTCGCCCCGACCGTGTTCGCCGATGTCACACCCGACATGACCATCGCCCAGGAAGAGATCTTCGGCCCGGTGCTGTCGATCCTCCCGTACGAGGACGAGGAGGAGGCCCTGCGCATCGCCAACGGCACCATCTACGGCCTGGGCGGCGCCGTCTGGGCCGCGGACGAGGCGACGGCCGAGGCCTTCGCGCGCCGTATGGACACCGGGCAGGTGGACATCAACGGCGGCCGCTTCAACGTGCTCGCGCCCTTCGGCGGCTACAAGCAGTCGGGTGTCGGCCGCGAGCTGGGCCCGCACGGCCTGGCGGAGTACCTCCAGACCAAGTCCCTGCAGTTCTGAAGATCTGAAGACGGAGAGACGATCATGGTCCGCGCCGCCATCCTGCCCGCCGTCGGAGCCCCGCTGGAGATACGGGACATCGTGCTGCCCGATCCCGGCCCCGGGCAGGTCCGCGTGCGGCTCGCCGCAGCCGGGGTCTGCCACTCAGACCTCTCCCTCACCAACGGCACCATGCGGGTCCCCGTGCCCGCCGTCCTCGGCCACGAGGGCGCGGGCACGGTCCTCGCCGTCGGCGAGGGCGTCACCCACGTCGCCCCCGGCGACGGCGTGGTGCTCAACTGGGCGCCGTCCTGCGGGCAGTGCCACCACTGCGCCATCGGAGAGGTCTGGCTCTGTGCCACAGCGCTCACCGGGGTCGGGGCCGTCCACGCGCACGACGCGCACGGCACCGAACTGCACCCCGGACTGAACGTGGCCGCCTTCGCCGAGGAGACCGTCGTCGCGGCGAACTGCGTGCTGCCGGCGCCCGCCGGGATCCCGCTCGCCGAGGCCGCCCTGCTCGGCTGCGCCGTCCTCACCGGCTACGGGGCCGTCCACCACAGTGCCCAGGTCCGCCCGGGCGAGTCGGTGGCCGTGTTCGGGGTCGGCGGCGTCGGCCTGGCCGCCCTCCAGGCCGCCCGGATCGCGCAGGCGGGCCCGCTCATCGCCGTCGACGTGTCCCCGGCCAAGGAGGAACTGGCCCGCGCGGCCGGGGCCACCGAGTTCGTGCTCGCCTCCGACACCACCGCCAAGCAGATCCGCGCGCTCACCGGCGGGCAGGGCGCCGACGTCGCCGTCGAGTGCGTCGGCCGGGCCGAGACCATCCGCGGAGCCTGGGAGTCGACCCGCCGCGGCGGCCGCACCACGGTCGTCGGCATCGGCGGCAAGGAGCAGCAGGTCACCTTCCACGCCCTGGAGATCTTCCACTTCGCCCGGACCCTCACCGGCTGCGTCTACGGCAACAGCGACCCCGCCCGCGACCTCCCGGTGATCGCCGAACACGTCCGCGCGGGCCGCCTCGACCTCGGCACCCTGGTCACCGACCGCATCACCCTCGAGGACATCCCGGCCGCCTTCGACGCCATGCTGGCGGGCACGGGCGGGCGCTCCCTGGTGCTCTTCTAGCCCTCGCAGGCCTCGCTGGCCCGCGCCGCGGTGATCGACTCGGTGTCCTCGTGCGTCAGGTGGTCCCCGTCTCCCGCAACGCCTCGTACTGGAGGGCCAGCCCGTCCAGCAGCGCCGCCAGGCCCGTCTCGAAGGCGCCCTCGTCCACCTCGTGCTGCCGCTCGGCCAGCAGGTGGGCCTGGCCCAGGTGCGGGTAGTCCGCCGGGTCGTATGCCGCGCGGTCGTCCACGAAACCCCGGGCGAAGGAGGCCATCGCCGAGCCCAGGATGAAGTACCGCATCAGCGCGCCGATCCGGGTCGCCTGGGACGGGGGCCATCCGGCAGCCGTCATCCCGCCGAACACCGCGTCCGCCAGCCGCAGTCCCGCCGGGCGACGGCCCGGCCCGCGCGCCAGCACCGGCACGATGTTCGGATGGTCCGACAGGGCGTCGCGGTACGAGTGCGCCCACGCGCGCAAAGCCGCCCTCCAGTCCCGGTCACCGTCGAACATCGACAAGTCGACCCGCGCGCTCACCGAGTCCGCCACCGCGTCCAGGATCTCGTCCTTGGTGCGGAAGTGGTTGTAGAGCGAGGGCCCGCTGACCCCGAGCGCGGCCGCCAGCCGCCGCGTCGAGACGGCCTCCAGCCCCTCCGCGTCCACCAGCGCGCCGGCCGCCTCGACGATGCGGTCCCGGCTGAGAAGGGGCTTGCGCGGTCTGGCCATGCGCCACATAGTAGGGCCTGCCCGCCATAAACTACCGGTGCTAGTTAACGGGGCCGGTTCCCACCCGGAGGTGCCTGGTGAATCTGGAGCTGAGCGAGGAGCAGAGCGCCGTACGCCGGCTCGCCCGGGAGTTCACCGAGCGCGAAGTCGTCCCGTACGCCGCCGAGTGGGACCGCGCCGAGAGCGTGGACCGGGCCATCGTGAAGAAGCTCGGCGCGCTCGGCTTCCTCGGACTGACCGTCCCCGAGGAGTACGGCGGCTCCGGCGGCGACCACCTCGCCTACGTCCTGGTCACCGAGGAGCTCGGCCGCGGCGACTCCGCCGTGCGCGGGATCGTCTCCGTCTCCCTCGGCCTGGTCGCCAAGACCATCGCCGCCTGGGGAACCGAGGAGCAGAAGCACGCCTGGCTGCCCCGCCTGTGCTCCGGCGACGCGCTCGGCTGCTTCGGACTGACCGAACCCGGCACCGGATCCGACGCCGGCAGCCTCACCACCCGTGCCCGGCGCGCGGGGGACTCGTACGTCCTCGACGGAAGCAAGATGTTCATCTCCAACGGCACCTGGGCCGATGTGGTGCTGCTCTTCGCCCGCACCAACGAGGAGCCCGGCCACCGCGGAGTCTCCGCCTTCCTCGTCCCCACCGACACCCCGGGCCTGACCCGCCGCGAGATCCACGGCAAACTCGGCCTGCGCGGCCAGACCACCGCCGAACTCGCCCTCGACGGCGTCCGCGTACCCGCCTCCGCGATGCTCGGCCCCGAGGGCAAGGGCTTCTCGGTCGCCATGTCCGCCCTCGCGAAGGGCCGGATGTCGGTCGCCGCCGGCTGCGTCGGCATCGCGCAGGCGGCACTGGACGCGGCCGTCTCGTACGCCGCCCAGCGCGAGCAGTTCGGCAAGCCGATAGCCCAGCACCAGCTGGTCCAGGAGCTCATCGCCGACATCGCGGTCGACGTGGACGCGGCCCGGCTGCTGACCTGGCGCGTCGCGGACCTGATCGACCGCGGCCGGCCCTTCGCCACCGAGTCCTCCACCGCCAAGTTGTTCGCCTCCGAGGCCGCGGTGCGCGCCGCGAGCAACGCCCTCCAGGTGCACGGCGGTTACGGATACATCGACGAGTACCCGACCGGCAAGCTGCTGCGCGACGCCCGCGTGGCGACCCTGTACGAGGGCACCAGTCAGATCCAGAAGCTGCTCATCGGCCGTGCCCTGACCGGAGTTTCAGCCTTCTGAGCCGATCTCCCGAGCTGCCCTCCCCGAGCCGCGCTTCCGGGCAGGCCTGAGTAAGTACCGGGATGAGTACGTACGCGGATGTGCTCCGCCGCCTTGCGCCCGATGCTCGACCCATGAACGAGACACCGGTCAAGCAGCAGAGCACGGGGGCGTACTACGGCCAGGCCGTCGCCTCCTTCGGCATCGCCATCGGCGCCGTGGCCGTGGGGATCTACAACATGGAGGTGGACGGCTGGGTCCGCGCCTTCCTCGGCATCGCGGTGCTCTACCTCACCACCTCGGCCTTCACCCTCGCCAAGGTCATCCGCGACCGCCAGGAGGTCACGCAGATCGTCAGCCGGGTGGATCAGGCCAGGATGGAGAAGCTCATGGCCGAGTACGACCCCTTCTCGCCGAAGTAGCCGGCTCGGCACCCTAAGCGCTTGCTCACCCTCCGGTAGGGTGTTCACTCCCACACGGTGAAGAGGTGAGTGAGCGATGGACAGCGCGGAGGAGACGGTCGGCGGCTACCAGCCGTGGTCCGAGGTCACCCCCGACGCCGCACGGCGGCTGCTCGTCGCCGCCGTCGACGCCTTCGCCGAGCGCGGGTACCACGCCACCACCACACGCGACATCGCTGGCCGGGCCGGTATGAGCCCCGCCGCGCTCTACATCCACTACAAGACCAAGGAAGAGCTGCTCCACCGGATCAGCCGGATCGGCCACGACAAGGCCCTCGAGATCCTGACCACGGCGGCCGACGGTCCCGGCGGCGCCGCCGAGCGGCTCGATGCCGCCGTGCGGTCCTTCGTACGGTGGCACGCGGCGCATCACACCACCGCGCGCGTGGTCCAGTACGAGCTCGATGCTCTCGCTCCGGAGCACCGCTCCGAGATCGTGGCGCTGCGCCGGCAGAGCGACGCCGCCGTGCGCCGCATCCTCTCCGACGGGGTCGCGGCAGGGGAGTTCGACGTCCCCGACGTGCCGGGAACCACCCTCGCCGTCCTGTCGCTGTGCATCGACGTGGCCCGCTGGTTCAACGTGGCCGGGCAGCGCACGCCCGACGAGGTCGGCGCGCTCTACGCCGACCTCGTGCTCCGCATGGTGGCCGCGCGACAGCGCCCTCAGAAGTAGTAGCGCGACACCGACTCCGCCACGCACACCGGCTTGTCGCCGCCCTCCCGCTCGACCGTGACCGTGGCCGTGACCTGTACGCCGCCGCCCGCCTCCGCGACCTCCGTGAGCACGGCGGTGGCGCGCAGCCGCGAACCGACCGGCACCGGCGCCGGAAAACGCACCTTGTTCGCCCCGTAGTTGAGGCCCATCCGCATGCCCTCGACCCGCATGACCTGCGGCACCAGGGTGGGCAGCAGGGACAGCGTCAGATAGCCGTGCGCGATGGTGGAGCCGAAGGGCCCGCTCGCCGCGCGCTCCGGGTCCACGTGGATCCACTGGTGATCGCCGGTGGCGTCCGCGAAGAGGTCGATCCGCTTTTGGTCCACCTCCAGCCACTCGCTGGGACCGAGCGGCTCGCCGATCCCGGCGCGCAGTTCCTCGGCGGACGTGAAGACCCTCGGCTCGGCCATGCCCTGCTCCTGCCTCTCGCGGACAACTGACGACTGACTGCTGACTGATCGATCGGCTGACTGATTGATCGGCTGACTGATGTGGCGACGAATAAGCGCTTGCTCAGCATGCTGGGACCGTATGTGTATGTCAACGGACCGCCGACTACCCTCGGCCGGGTGCCGCAGATTCCCGAGAACATCCACGAGCTCACCGTGGGCCAGCTGTCCGCCCGTAGCGGCGCGGCCGTCTCCGCGCTCCACTTCTACGAGTCCAAGGGCCTGATCAGCAGCCGCCGCACCTCCGGCAACCAGCGCCGCTACACCCGCGACGCCCTGCGCCGGGTGGCCTTCGTGCGCGCGGCCCAGCGCGTGGGCATCCCGCTGGCCAGCATCCGCGAGGCACTGGCCCAGCTCCCCGAGGAGCGCACCCCCAACCGCGAGGACTGGGCCCGCCTCTCCGAGGCCTGGCGCACCGAACTCGACGAGCGGATCACCCGACTCGGCCGCCTGCGCGACCACCTGACGGACTGCATCGGCTGCGGCTGCCTCTCACTGGAGACCTGCGCGCTCTCCAACCCGGACGACGCCTTCGGCGAACGGCTCACCGGCTCCCGGCTGTAGGCGGTGCAACGGCTGGAGCGGCGGCCGGATGTGCGGCGACGGCGACCGCAGCGGGTGTCTCCCGCCCCGGAAGCAGTTCCAGCGCCGCCGCCACCAGTTCGGCATTCGACCGCGTCGGCCGCCCGTCCGGCAGGCGCATGACGTCTCCTACGCCGGTCCGCGCGCCCGTACCGCACCGTGCGGCCAGCCGCAGTACCGGCCAGGCGGCCGCCTCCCGCCCGTACAGCACCACCGCCACCGGCGGCAGCCCGCGCAGCCCAGCCACCAGAGCCGGATCGGCCTCCGCGAGCTCGGCCACGAGCCGGACCCGCCCGGGATCGCGCACCGGCCAGGCCAGGAACCGCGCCATCGGCTCCGGCCCGGCCCGTCCGCCCAGCGGCACCACCGCGTCCACCGCGACACCCCGCGCCAGCAGGGCCTGCGCCAGCTCCCCGGCCCCCGGCTCCGCGAAGTGCACCACCGCCCGGTCCGGCAGCACGGTCCAGGAGCGCACCCGCTCCAGCCGCCCCCCGGGATCGGGCTCGGCCCCGATGCTCGCGCACACCGACAGGGGTACGCCGACCCCGGCGCGCCGCAGCACGTCCAGCACCGGCCCGACCACGCGCGGCGAGAGGCTCTCCCGCCCGCACGGGGTCCGCGGGTGCACCAGTACCTCCCCGGCCCCGGCGTCGACCGCCCGCGCGGCCGACTCCGCCAGATCCTCCGGCGACATCGGCACGGCCGAGCCGTCCGCGGCGCTCCGGGAGCCGTTCAGGGACACCGACACCGACACCGACACCGACACCGACACCGACACCGACACCGACACCGACACCGACACCGACACCGACAGCGGCACATGCACAGGCACCGAAACCGTCACCGGCACCGACAGCGGGCGCTTCACGCGGCCCCCGCCGAGGGGGTGTCCGCCAGGGCCGGTCTCGGCACCACGATCCCGCAGCCCGCGCACACCGGCCCGTCCCATGCCCACGCGCCCTCCCAGGGGCCGACCGGAGCCACCGCCGGCCACCGCAGCTCGGTGTCCCCGCAGACCGGGCACGCCGTCCCCGGCTCCGACTCCAGCGCCCGGACCAGCCGCCGCAGCACCTCGCCCAGCGCCCCCTCCGGCCGCACTCCCGGATCGGCGCACCGCACCACCGCGTCCCCGCTCCCGCCCCACGCCCACTCAGGCCGGCGCAGCCCGTGGTGCTTCTCGCGGCGCCGCCGTTCCGCGAACTGGCGCTCGTACTCCAGCCAGACCGCCCGCGCGTCCTCCAGCTCCTCCAGTGCGGCCACCAGCCGCAGCGGATCGGCTCCCCGGTCCTCGGGGGCGATCCCGTGCCGGTCGCACAGGTGCCACCACGTGGCCCGGTGCCCGTACGGCGCGAACCGCTCCAGACAGCGGCGCAGCGAATGGCGCCGCAAGGCCCGGTCGTTGCGCGCGTCGCGCACCTGGTAGGCCAGACTCCGGAATCCCGCCATCACACCATCACCTCCGCCGATGTGCCCAACATGCCCGGCCGGGGCCGGGCGCATGCGGGGGCGGTCGAGGCGTGCGGGTGGCACATGGCCGGAAGTCAGCGCCCCATGCGCCCCGCGGCCACCACCACCCGGGCCAGTTCGGCATGGCAGATGTCGCTGTGCGCCCCCGAGGGGGCTCCGCCGCGCCGGACCACGGAGCCCGCGTCCACACTGACGCAACCGGCCGCGGGCACCCCCTCGCGCAGGACGGTGTCGAGGCTCAGCCGCGGCGCACCCGGCACGGCCTGCACCCCGTCGTGCCCGATCGCGCCCCACCGCTCGTCGAAGCCGAGCAGACCGGCCGAATCCCCTGCCATCCGCGAGGCCAGCGGATAGAACACCTTGAGGGCCGAGTCGTGCGGGGAATGGCAGGCCACCACCGGTCCGTCGACCCTGCGCTGGAGGCCGCGCAGGGCGCCGCCGCTGCCCCTGTCGTGCGGCAGCCGGTCGGCGAACGCGTAGTGCGAGAAGGCGCCCTGGAGCAGGGTCACGGATTTCACGTACCGGGCTCCGTCCGGCACCGCGCGCAGCGAGAAGGACACCACGCGCGCCCCGAAGCTGTGTCCGATCAGGTGGAAGCGCAGCGCCGGGCGGCCTCCCGCCAGCTCCGCCAGCACCGGGCCGAGGCCGCGCTCGCCGACCACCCCCGCCCGCTTCTTCATCTTGTAGTACGTCGCCTGCCGCAGCAGTTCCTTGGCGCCGCCCCACAGGCCGCGCAGCCCGCCGCCGACGCTGAGGCCCGGCTCGCCGGTGCTCGCGGCCGGCGCGCCCGCCTGGACCAGGGCGTGGGTGAGGGCCCGGCACACCTCCAGCACGTCGTCCGTGAAGATCCGGGGCACTGCCGGCACCGCCGCCGTGGACACCGCGTCCAGCCCGGCCAACTCCCGTACGAGCGCACCGAACTCGATGAAGGCGTCCGCCGAATCCGGCCGCTCCTCCAGCAGTTCCGCCACCCGCTCCAGCTCCGCCCGCCGCCCCGGCCAGAACTCCCCCAGCGCCTGGCGGGTGACGGGGTCCAGGGCCGTACCGAAGCCGGGTGCCGCGAGTGCGCCGGGCGCCTCGAAGTCCGGTATCGGCTCGTCGGAGAACCGCATCGCGGGCCATACGACACCCACGTAGCCCAGGCGTACCTCCGGCCCCACCAGTCCCGGGAAGGGGGCGAAGAACCGGTCGTAGAGCCGGGTCGCGGTGGACCGGTCGCTGTTCCAGCCGTGTGCGAAGACCAGCAGGTCCGTGGCCTCCATCCGGGCCACCGCTCCCTGCGTGGCCCGGTCCACGTCCCCTTGGGAGTCGAAGGTCAGCTCCGCGTACGGCCCGACGCCGATCCCGCCGGCGACCGCGGCCCCGAGCCCGCTGGCCAACGTGGCGCCGACCCCGCCGGCGACCGTGGCCCCGAGCCCGCTGGCGAACTCGGCCCCGGGCCCGAGCGCGATCCCGGACCCGGCCCCCGCCCCGCCCCCGATGCCGGCCCCGTTCCCCGTCCCGTTCCCCGATCCGCCACCGATCTCCGCCATGACGTCCCCCTTCACACCGCGCCTCCGGTGCAGTCAGCATCCTGCTGCCGCGCCCGCCCGGCCAGCCCCCTGACGCGGTGGGCTCACGCGTAGAGCAGGTACTCCCGGCGCACCGCCTCGAACCGCGCCAGCCCCGCCGCCCAGTCGCCCGCGATCTCCTCCACCCCGGCCCCCGCGTCCACCAGCCTCCGCACCCGGTCCGAGCCGGTCAGCCGGTCGATCCAGTGGTCCGCGCGCCAGCCGAATCCGCTCCACGACCGCCGCGCGGTGACCAGCAGCCCGATCCCGGCCCGTACCGGGTCGAAGGCCTCCCGGTCGTGCACGATCAGCCGGACCCCGCCGCACACCTTTCCCACGTGCTTGGAGAAGGCGGGCGTGAAGTACGCCTCCCGGAACCACACCCCGGGCAGCCCCAGCGCGTTCGCCGCCTCCGCCCACCGCCGGTCGATCCCCTCCGCGCCCACCACCTCGAAGGGCGTGGTCGTCCCGCGCCCCTCCGAGAGGTTCGTCCCCTCGAACAGGCAGGTGCCGGCGTACGCGAGGGCCGTGTCGGGAGTGGGCATGTTCGGGCTCGGCGGCACCCAGGGCAGCCCGCTCTCCTCGAAGAAGGACTCCCGCCGCCACCCGGACATCGCCACCGTCCGCAGCCTGACCGGTCCCCGTGGAAACGATGCGCCGGTCAGGAACTCGCCGTTGAAGAGCCGGGCCAGTTCAGCCGCCGTCATCCCGTGGGCGAGCGCGATCGGCTCCCGGCCCACGAAGCTCGCGTACGGCCTCTGCAGCACCGGCCCCGCGGCCCGCCGGCCGCCCACCGGATTCGGCCGGTCCAGCACCACCACCGCCTTGCCGGCGAGCGCGGCCGCGCGCATGCAGTCGTAGAGGGTCCAGATGTAGGTGTAGAAGCGCGCCCCGACGTCCTGGATGTCGAAGACGACGGTGTCGATCCCGGCCGCCGTGAACACGTCCGCGAGCCGCTGCCCGCTCTTGTCGTACGTGTCGTACACCGGCAGCCCGGTCGCCGGATCCCGGGAGGACCCCTCGGAGCCCCCCGCCTGCGCGGTCCCGCGGAAGCCGTGCTCGGGCCCGAACACCGCGATCAGGTCCACCCGTTCGTCCGCGTGCAGTACGTCGACCAAGTGCCGGGCGTCGGGCGTGATCCCGGTGGGATTGGTGACCACCCCGACCTTCTGGCCGGCCAGTACGGCGTACCCGTCCGCGGCGAGCCGCTCGAAGCCGGTACGCACCCGGCCCGCGGCCCGCGGCGCGACGGCCGCGACCCCCTCTGCCGCTGCGGGAGCTGAGAGCGGCCCGGCGGCCCCGGCGGCCCCGGCCGGCCCGGCCGCCCCCGCCCCCAGGGCGCCCATCGATCCCACGGCCCCCGCCAGCCCCAGCACCACCCCGCGTCGCGACAGCGTCATCCGGCCACGCTACGAGGCGCCCCCCTTCCGCCCGGACATACCGACTGGTTAGTCTGCCCGCCATCGGCACATGAGCCATCCGGCATCCGGCCGCACGAGAGGTGATCCCCGTGAGCGCGTACCAGGACCAGCGAGTCGTCGTCACCGGCGCGGGCGGCGGAATCGGCGCCGCCCTCGCCCACCGCTTCGCCGCCGAGGGCGCCACGGTGGTGGTCAACGACCTCGACCCGGCCAGGGCGGCCGCGGTGGCGGGCGGGATCGGGGCCCGGGCGATCCCGCTGGCGGGCGACGCCTCGGCGATCGTGGACGAGGCCCGCGAGGCCCTCGGTGGGACGGTCGACGTCTACTGCGCCAATGCCGGACTCGCCTCGGGCGGCGACGCCTTCGCGGACGAGTCCGTCTGGGAAGCGGCCTGGGACACCAACGTCATGGCCCACGTCCGCGCCGCCAGACTGCTGCTGCCGGACTGGCTGGAGCGGGAGAGCGGCCGCTTCGTGTCCACGGTCTCCGCCGCCGGGCTGCTGACCATGATCGGGGCGGCCCCGTACAGTGTCACCAAGCACGGTGCGCTCGCCTTCGCGGAATGGCTCTCGCTGACCTACCGCCACCGCGGTGTCCAGGTCCACGCCATCTGTCCGCAGGGGGTGCGCACCGACATGCTGACCGCCGCGGGCTCGGCGGGCGAACTCGTCCTCGCGCCGACCGCGATCGAGCCGGAAGCGGTCGCGGACGCGCTGTTCGACGGCATGGAGAAGGGCCGGTTCTTGATCCTCCCGCACCCCGAGGTCGCCGACTTCTACGCCGCCCGCGCCACCGAACCGGACCGCTGGCTGAGCGGCATGAACCACCTCCAGCAGAAATGGGAGACCCGGTGACCCCCTCGTACGCCGCCAAGCCGTGGCTGGGGCTGCTCGCCCCGGCCCAGCGCGCGCCCGTAGCACCGCCGCCCACCGTGCTGCACGCCTTTCGCGAGGCCGTCGCCAAGGCCCCCGAGCGCACCGCGCTGGCCTACTTCGACGGCCGGATCGGCTACGCGGAGGCCGACGCGCTCTCCGACTCCGTGGCCGGCCACCTCGCGGCGCGGGGCATCGGCCGCGGGGACCGGGTCGCCGTCATGCTGCAGAACACCCCGCACTTCGTGTTCGCCGTCCTCGCCGCCTGGAAGGCCGGGGCCGTGGTCGTCCCGCTCAACCCCATGTACAAGTCGGGCGAGGTCGGGCACATCCTGCGCGACTCCGGGGCCGTCGCGCTGGTCTGCGACGGCCGCGCGTGGACGGCGTACCTGCGCGAGGCCGTGCAGGGCAGCGCCGTGCGGACCGCCCTGACCACCTCGGACCTGGACTTCCAGACCCGCAACGACCCGCGCCTCTTCGGCCCGCCCCCCGCGGCGGCCCCGCCCCTCACCGCCCCAGATCCCGCGGCCCCCGCGGCCGGTCCCGCCGCCCCCGCAGCTGGTCCCGCGGCCCCCGCGGCCGATCCCGCCGCCCTCACGGCCGGTCCCGCGGCCCCCGCAGCCGTTCCTGCGGCCCCCGCGGCCGATCCCGCCGCCCTCACGGCCGATCCCGCCGCCCCCGCAGCCGATCCCGCCGCCCCCGCAGCCGATCCCGCGGCCCCCGCAGCCGACCCCGCCGCTCCCACGGCCGGTCCCGCCGCCCCCGCGGCCCGTCCCGCCAGCGCCCCCTCGGGCCCCGACGTCGCCGACCTCGCCGCCGTGGCCCGCCAGGGGCACCCCGCGCCGGACGGGCCGCACCTCACCGCCGCCGACACCGCCCTCATCAGCTACACCTCCGGCACCAGCGGCACCCCCAAGGGCGCGATGAACCCGCACGGCGCGCTCACGTACAACGCCGTACGGCAGGTCACCTCCCACCCCCTCCCCGAGGGCGCCACCTACTTCGCCCTCGCGCCCCTCTTCCACATCACCGGCATGGTCTGCGAGCTCGCGGCCTGCCTCGCCAACGCCGGCACCCTGGCCCTCGCCCACCGCTTCGACGCCGGCGTCGTCCTCGACGCCTTCCTCGAACACCGCCCCGCCTACACCGTCGGCCCGGCCACCGCCTTCATGGCCCTCGCCGCCCACCCCGGCGTCACCCCGGACCACTTCGCCTCGTTCGAGGTCGTCTCCTCCGGCGGCGCCCCGCTCCCGCCCGCGCTCGTCGAGCGCCTGCGCGCCGCCTTCGGCTTCTACCTCCGCAACGGCTACGGCCTCACCGAGTGCACCGCCCCCTGCGCCAGCGTGCCCGTGCACCTCGAAGCCCCCGTCGACCCCGCCTCCGGCACGCTCTCCGTGGGCCTGCCCGGCGCCGACACCGTCGTCCGCATCCTCGACGAACAGGGCGCCGAGGTGCCCTTCGGCGAGACCGGCGAGATAGCCGTCCGCGGCCCCCAGGTCGTGCCCGGCTACTGGGGCCTGCCCGCCGACACCACCAAGGCCTTCCCGGACGGCGAACTGCGCACCGGTGACGTCGGATTCATGGACCCGGACGGCTGGCTCTACGTCGTCGACCGCAAGAAGGACATGATCAACGCCTCCGGCTTCAAGGTCTGGCCGCGCGAGGTCGAGGACGTGCTCTACACCCACCCCGCCGTCCGCGAGGCCGCCGTGGTCGGCGTCCCCGACGCGTACCGCGGGGAGAGCGTCAAGGCGTACGTGAGCCTGCGCCCCGGCACCTCGGTCGAACCGGAGGAGCTCTCCTCCTACTGCGCCGCGCGCATCGCCGCGTACAAATACCCGCGCCAGGTGGAGATCCTGCCTGTCCTTCCGAAGACGACCAGTGGCAAGATCCTGCGACGGGAACTGCGCGACCGCGGCTGAAAACAGTCGGACGGTCGTACAGCTGGTCGCAGTGACCAGGCAGGAACAAGGAAGGGAAGGTCAGCGCCATGGCGGCCAGGACCACGGAACCCGCAGGCACGCACGAAGCCCCGGTACCGCAGCGGCTGCTGGCCGTCGCCACCCGGCTGTTCGCCGAGCGCGGCTACGACCGCACCTCGGTCCAGGAGATCGTCGAGGCGGCCGGGGTCACCAAGGGCGCCCTCTACCACTACTTCGGGTCCAAGGACGACCTGCTGCACGAGGTGTACGCGCGGATGCTGCGCCTGCAGCAGCAGCGGCTCGACGCGGTGGCCGGATCCGACGCGCCCGTCGAGGAGCGGCTGCGGGCGGCGGCCGCGGACGTGGTCGTCACCACCATCGAGAACCTCGACGACGCGATGATCTTCTTCCGGTCGATGCACCAGCTCAGCCCGGAGAAGTTCAAGCAGGTACGGGCGGAGCGCAGGCGCTACCACGAGCGCTTCCGCGCGCTGGTCGAGGAGGGCCAGCGCACGGGCGTGTTCTCCAGCGCCACCCCCGCCGACCTGGTGGTGGACTACCACTTCGGGTCCGTGCACCACCTGTCCACCTGGTACCGGGCGGACGGCCCGCTCACCCCGCAGCAGGTCGCCGACCACCTCGCCGACCTGCTGCTGCGCGCGCTGCGCCCGTGAGGGAGTCCAGCGCGGGGTACCGGGCGGGGGCTGCACAGGACGAGGTCGTCGAGGCGGCGGCGGGCCGCGCCACCGCCCCTCCCGTCTGAGCCGGGATCAGAGGGCCTCAGCCCAGGTACGGCTTCAGCTCCCGCCGTGCCAGCGACCGCTGGTGCACCTCGTCCGGCCCGTCGGCCAGCCGCAGCGTCCGCGCCGCCGCCCACAGCTCGGCCAGCGGGAAGTCCTGGCTCACCCCGCCCGCGCCGTGCAGCTGCACCGCCTGGTCCAAGATCCCCACCACGGCCCGCGGGGTCGCGATCTTGATGGCCTGGATCTCGGTGTGCGCGCCCCGGTTGCCGACCGTGTCCATCAGCCAGGCCGTCTTCAGCACCAGCAGCCGCAGCTGCTCCACCGTGACCCGGGCGTCGGCGATCCAGTTCTGTACGACGCCCTGGGCGGCCAGTGGCTTGCCGAAGGCGGTACGTTCCACCGCCCGCCGGCACATCAGCTCGATGGCCCGCTCCGCCATGCCGATCAGCCGCATGCAGTGGTGGATGCGGCCCGGGCCGAGCCGGGCCTGGGCGATGGCGAAGCCGGTGCCCTCCTCGCCGATCAGGTTCGCCGCCGGGACCCGCGCCCCGTCGAAGACCACCTCGGCGTGGCCGCCGTGCTCGTGGTCCTCGTACCCGTACACCGTCATCGCCCGGCGCACCTCGACCCCCGGGGTGTCGCGGGGGACCAGGATCATCGACTGCTGGCGGCGCGGATCGGCGCCGTCCGGGTCGGTCTTGCCCATCACGATGAAGATCTTGCAGTCCGGGTTCATCGCCCCCGAGATGAACCACTTGCGGCCGGTGACCACGTACTCGGCCCCGTCGGCGGACCGCTCGATCCGCGTCTCGACGTTCGTCGCGTCCGAGGACGCGACCTCCGGTTCGGTCATCGCGAAGGCGGAGCGGACCTCCCCGGCCAGCAGCGGCTCCAGCCACTGCTTCTTGTGCTCCTCGCTGCCGAACTGGGCGAGCAGCTCCATGTTCCCGGTGTCGGGGGCCGCGCAGTTGGTCGCCATCGGCGCCAGGTGCGGACTGCGGCCGGTGATCTCCGCCAGCGGGGCGTACTGGAGGTTGGTCAGCCCGGCGCCGTGCTCGACGTCCGGCAGGCCGGGCTGCTTCGCAAGGAAAAGGTTCCACAGGCCCTGGCGGCGCGCCTCGGCCTTCAGTTCACCGAAGACGGCCGGGGTGTCCCAGGGCGAGGCCAGCCGCGCGCGCTGCTCGGCGGCGACGGGCTCCGCCGGATAGACGTACTCCTCCATGAACGCGAGCAGTCGCTCGCGGAGTTCCTCGGTCCGGGCGTCGAATGCGAAATCCATGGGTGCGTGCCTCAGCCTTCGTGGAGGTTCTGGAGGTCCTGGAGAGTGGTCAGTCCGTGCTCGATGAAGACCGGAACCAGCTCGCCGATCCGGTCGAAGCCCGCACCGACGGTCTGCCCGAGCGTGTAGCGGTAGTGGATGCCTTCGAGGATCACCGCGAGCTTGAACCAGGCGAAGGCCGTGTACCAGGCGATGGCGCCGGTGTCCCGGCCGGAGCGGGCGGCGTAGCGCTCGACCAGCTCGGCGGGCGTCGGATGGCCCGGCGCCCCGCTCGTCGTGCTGACCGGAGATTCGGTCAGGCCCAGGTCCGAGCTGTACATCACGAGCAGCCCGAGGTCGGTCAGCGGATCCCCGAGCGTGGACATCTCCCAGTCCAGCACCGCCCGGATCGTGTCGTCCGGGCCGCCGATCAGGACGTTGTCGAGCCGGAAGTCCCCGTGCACCACGGTCGCGGCGGGGGAGTCGGGCAAGGTCCGCCCGAGGGCGCCGTGCAGCTCGTCGATCCCGGCGAGCTCCCGGCCCCGGGAGGCCGCGAGCTGCTTGCCCCAGCGGCGCAGCTGCCGGTCGAGGAAGCCCTCGGGCCGGCCGAAGTCGCCCAGCCCCACCGCCTCCGGGTCCACCGCGTGCAGCTCGACCAGGGTGTCCACCAGGCCGAGCACCGCCCGCCGGGTGCGCTCCGGGCCGATGGCGGCGAGCTCGCCGGCCGTCCGGTACGGGACCCCGTCCACGTACTCCATCACGTAGAACGGCGCCCCGAGCACGGCCTCGTCCTCGCACAGCAGCACCGGCTCGGGCACCGGCACGGCCGTGCCGTGCAGCGCCTCGATCACCCGGTGCTCGCGCCGCATGTCGTGCGCCGTGGCCAGCACGTGGCCCAGCGGCGGCCGGCGCACCACCCAGCGGGCGGTCCCGTCGGTGATCTCGTACGTGAGGTTCGACCGGCCTCCTTCGATCAGCCGGCCGCGCAGCGCCCCGGCCACGAGTCCCGGCCGCGCACGGTCGAGATGACCGCGCAGCCGCTCCAGGTCCAGGCCGCGCGGGTCGGCTGGGGCTGAGGTCATGGTGCGCACCTCCGTGCGGAGTCGTCGAGGGAAGAGCGGCGGTACGTCGACGCACCGCCGCAAGACATCATGCCGACCAGTCGGTATGCCGTCCAGAGCGCGGGCCGAAGGAAAACCCTCCGCCCGGCGACGTCACGCGTGACAGAGGATCGGCGTTCCGCCGTTCATCACCGTCATGTCCCTCAGGACCGCCAGGATGTCCAGCGCCGCGCCCTCCGGTTCCCCGGCCAGTTCCGCGTACGCCCGGTGCACGTTCGCCACCAGCCGCTCGCTCTCCCGCCACGCGGCGAACTCGCCGAGATCGGCCTGCCGGGCCACCTCCAGCGGGGTCAGCCCCTTCGCCCGCCCCTCCCGGGCGAGTTCGGCCACGTACCGCAGATAGCGCTCGGTGGTCTCGTAGGCTGAAGAATCGGTCAGGGGCCCGTGACCCGGTACGACGGTCTCCGCGTCCAGTGAGCGCAGCAGCTCCAGCGCCCGCAGGGAGCCGGCGAGCGAGCCCATCGCCAGGAACGGCGTCCCCCCGGCGAAGATCAGGTCGCCGGTGAAGACCACGCGCTGCCGGGGCAGCCACACGATCGAGTCCCCGGTGGTGTGGGCGACACCCGGGTGGATGACCTGCACCTCCGTCCCGCCGACGTGCAGGGTCACCCGGTCGCTGTACGTCAGATCGGGAGCGGTGATGTCTATCGCGCCGAAGTCCGTCGCGGGCCAGATCAGCTCCAGTTGGTGCCCGGCGGCGAGTTGCTCGGCCCGCGCGTTGTCGTGCCCGAGGATCAGCGCCCCGGGGGTGAAGACGCCGTTGCCGTACGTGTGGTCGCCGTGGTGGTGGGTGTTGACGACGGTGCGGGGGAGCGGCACCCCGGCCGCCGCGACCGCCTCGCGCAGCGCCAGGGCCCGCCGCTCGGTGGCGGCGGTGTCGATGAGCAGCGTCCGGTCTCCGTCGCTCACGAAGCCGGCGTTGTTGAGGCACCAGCCGCCGTCCGGCTGGACATAGGCGTACACTCCCGGCGCGGGCTGGACGACGTAGGGCTCTTCGACGGGCATCTGCGCTCTCCCCGGGTCGCTTTGACGGTCGGTCGGCATCCTGCCAGCCGTCGCCGCGCCGGGGGAGAGCGGGTGCGATTCCTGACCGGACCTTCAGTCAGGGGTGGCGCCGGTCGGTGAGGGCGCCTGTTTCGTGAGGCGCCGGTCAGTGGTCGTCGTAGTGCCCGTCGTGCTCGGCGTGCCGGTGCCCGTCGTGCACGTAGTCCACGTGGTCACCGTGCCGGACCGCGTCGTGCCCGCAGTCCGCGCTGTGGGCGTGCGTGTGGCCGTCGTGCGCGGTGTGCCCGGTGGGCTCGCACTCGTCCCAGTGCCCCGAATGCTCCCTGTGCAGGTGCCCGTCGTGCGCGTAGTCGACGTGATCGCCGTGCGAGAGCGCCCGGTGCCCGCAGTCCGGGCCGTGGGTGTGCTGGTGCGTGGGGTGTTCCAGGTGCAAGGTCGTCATGGGGGCGAGATTAGTGCGGATCACCCGGTATCGCCCGTTCTGTCCGAGTGGCGCGGCAGGCGGAGCAGAATCCTCCGACCGGCTCAGACGATCACGGCCATCGCGAACACCGCCAGGCCCACCGTGCACGCCACCGCCGCCAGGGCCGCCCCCGGCGCGAGCCCCGGCGGCCGGCCGACCGCCAGCGCCCGGATCCGCCGGTGCGCGACCCACAGGAACACCAGCCAGACCAGCGCGATGACCGCCGCCCCGGCCACCTCCAGCGGAGCCCCGGCCCCGCGCAACGCCTGCCGCAGCGCGAGCACCGCCACCACCGAGGAGGCCAGCGTCGTACGCCGCCACGCGAGCCGGGTCCGCTCGGGCTGCAGTCCGGCATCACGGTCCATGCCGGAACGGCTCACCGCCCCGCCGTCCAGCCCAGCAGCACGACCGCCACCATCGTCACCGCGACCAGCCCCACGCCCACGCTCAGCACCACCGGGAACCGCGACAGCGGCAGATCCTCACCCCGCCGCATCGCCCGCTCGCACCGCACCCAGTGGTTCACCGCCCGCAGCGCGCAGGCCGCACCCACCGCGAGCAGCGCGAAGGCCATCCCGACCCGCACCCCCCACCGCAGGTCCGGCAGGAACTGGTCGACCGCGAAACCGCCGCCCACCAGGGCCAGCGCGGTCCGGATCCAGGCCAGGAAGGTCCGCTCGTTGGCCAGCGAGAAGCGGTAGTCGGGGGTCTCGCCCTCGTCCCTGAGCCGCGATGGCACGAACCAGAGGCGCACGTCCTTGACGAAGTCGATCACCCGCTCAATCTACTGGCCGCGCTCCCGGAACTCCCGCAGTCGCCGGTACGCCTCCAGCCCGTCCGGCACCCAGGCCCACCCCCCGCCCTCGATCCGCCGGTCCAGCTCCTCCTGCGTGAGGTAGGTGTGCCAGTCGACCTCCGACACCTGCGGGGCCACCGGCAGCTCGCACCGCACCTCGTGCACGTACGACCACCAGGCCCCGCCCGGACCCTCGTACAGGAACTTGAACAGCGGCGCGGGCTGCGGCAGCCCCCGCACGCCCAGCTCCTCCTCCGCCTCCCGCAGCGCGGCCTGCGCGTAGCTCTCGCCGGCGCCCAGCACCCCGCCCACGAACATGTCGTAGTGCGAGGGGAAGACGAGCTTCGACGCGGTCCGCCGGTGTACGAAGATCCGCCCCTCCGCGTCCCTCGCCTGCACGAACACACAGCGGTGGATCAGCCCGCCGGCATACACCTCGCCGCGCGGGGCCCGCCCCACGACCCGGTCGTCCCGGTCCACCACGTCCAGTACTTCATCAGCGGCACTCACACAGGTCATCCAACCACCGCTGTTGACTGGTTACCGCTCCGTAGCCAAGGATCTGCCCCACCACCGACGGAGGACGGGTACACGCATGACGTACGACGCAGACGCGATCGTGATCGGAGCCGGGCTCGCGGGTCTCGTGGCCACCGCCGAGCTCGTCGACGCGGGCCGCAAGGTCATCCTGCTCGACCAGGAGCCGGAGCAGTCCATCGGCGGTCAGGCGCACTGGTCCTTCGGCGGGCTGTTCTTCGTGGACTCGCCCGAGCAGCGCCGGATGCGGATCAAGGACAGTCACGAGCTCGCCCTCCAGGACTGGCTGGGCACCGCCGGATTCGACCGCGAGGAGGACGCCTGGCCGCGCCGCTGGGCCGAGGCCTACGTCGACTTCGCGGCCGGGGAGAAACGCTCCTGGCTGCACGCGCGGGGCGTCCGCTTCTTCCCCGTGGTCGGCTGGGCGGAGCGCGGCGGCTACGACGCCAACGGCCACGGGAACTCCGTCCCCCGCTTCCACATCACCTGGGGCACCGGCCCCGGCCTGGTGGAGCCCTTCGAGCGGCGCGTCCGGGCCGGGGTGGCCCGCGGCCTGGTCCAGCTGAGGTTCCGCCACCGGGTCACCGGGCTCAGCGCCACCGCCGGCGCGGTGGACACCGTGACGGGCGAGATCCTGGAGCCCTCCGGCGCCGTACGGGGCACCGCGAGCAGCCGCGAGGTCACCGGGGCCTTCTCCCTGCGGGCCCAAGCCGTGATCGTCACCAGCGGCGGCATCGGCGGCAACCACGACCTCGTACGCGCACAGTGGCCCGCCCGCCTCGGCACCCCGCCGCAGCGGATGCTCTCCGGGGTCCCGGCGCACGTGGACGGCCTCATGCTCGGCATCGCGGAGGCGGCCGGCGCCAGCCACATCAACAAGGACCGGATGTGGCACTACACCGAGGGCATCGAGAACTGGAATCCGATCTGGGCCCGGCACGGCATCCGCATCCTGCCCGGCCCGTCCCCGCTGTGGCTGGACGCGACCGGCAAGCGGCTGCCCGTACCGCTCTTCCCGGGCTTCGACACCCTCGGCACCCTCGACCACATCATGAGGACCGGCCACGACCACACCTGGTTCGTGCTCAACCAGCGCGTGATCGGCAAGGAGTTCGCCCTCTCCGGCTCCGAGCAGAACCCGGACCTCACCGGCAAGTCCATCCGCGACGTCATCACCCGCGCGCGCCAGGCCGTGCCCGCCCCGGTCAAGGCCTTCATGGACAACGGCGCCGACTTCGTCGTCGAGCGGGACCTGTCCGCCCTGGTGCGCGGAATGAACGCGGTGACCAAGGAGGACCTCCTCGACGAGGCCACCGTCCGGGGCGAGATCGTGGCCCGCGACCGGGAGATCGCCAACCCCTTCACCAAGGACCTCCAGGTGACGGCCATCCACGGCGCCCGCAGGTACCTGGGCGACAAGCTGATCCGCACGGCCGCCCCGCACCGGATCCTCGACCCCGGCGCCGGGCCGCTGATCGCGGTACGGCTCTCGATCCTGACCCGCAAGTCCCTGGGCGGACTGGAGACCGACCTCTCCTCACGCGTCCTGACGGAGGCGGGCGAACCACTGCCGGGCGTCTACGCGGCCGGCGAGGCGGCCGGATTCGGCGGCGGCGGAGTCCACGGCTACCGGGCCCTGGAGGGCACCTTCCTGGGCGGGTGCGTCTTCTCGGGACGCGCGGCGGGCCGCGCCGCCGCCGGGGCGATCGGCTGACGGGTTCCCGTGGCCGACACTCCGCAGGGGGTCAGGCCAGCCGCTCGGTGACCCGGAGCCGCTCCGCGACGACCAGGGTGTCGTCGTCGACCGTGAACCCCGGGTCACCGAGCACCGCGCGCATCGGCTCGCCGTGCCAGAACCCCTCGTGTGCCGTGCGCCATTCGGCCACTGACGCGAACCCCTCGCCCTCGTCGAGCGCGTGCGGCAGCCCGACGTCGGCGAGCCGCAGCACCTCCACGGCCGTCACCTCCACCACCGCCACCCCCTGCTCCCCGGAGTCGACCAGCAGGAACCGGGCGCCGGGCTCCGGCAGCGGCTCGGCCTCCGCCTCGTACGCCGCGAGCAGGCCCGTGGTGCTGGTCTTCGCCCCGCTCAGGACGGCCGCGACCAGCTGATCGCGCAGCGGACCGGGAAACCCCATCAGATACGGGGGCAGATCATCGTGTGCAGTCATGGGTTCAGCCTAAGGCGCCGTTCCGACGACCTCCCAGAACCGGCACAACCACCCCAACTCACACCGGCACCCCAGCAGTTGAAACCCGCCACGCACTGGACTGGACCTTGACTCGGAGCTGTGCGTACCGCTTTGCTGTGCGTGATCACCGGTGTGCTCACCGGCACGATCCCCCGACCATCCGGCCGAACCGCACGCGTGCGCCCTGCGCGCGTTTCGGCCGCCGCTGACCCTCGTCCACCCGCGTCCTGGAGGGAAACCCGCGGATGTCCCCGCCTCCGCCGCCCCTCGGCCGCGCCCGCAAGCGGGACGCCCAGCTCTTCGACCCGGCCCTCTGCGACGCCGAACTCGTCGACGTGCGCTCCCAGTTCACCCAGGGCCGCTGGTCCAGAGCCCGCTCCCTCCTCGTCGGCACCGGCGACGACTGGGACCGCCGGGGCCACCGCGTCGTCGTCCTCGCCCAGACCCCGGCAGCCACCGCCTGGGCCGGCGAATGGCTGCTCGCCGAACCCGACAGCGCCGACGCCGCCACCCTCCTCGCCTGCGCCGCCGTCTTCACCGCCCTGCGCCGCAAGGGCACACCGGCCGCCGCCGAGGAAGCCTGCCGCCGGGCCGCCGCCCTGCTCCCCGCCGACCCCACCCCCTGGCTGGGACTGCTCCTCCTCTCCCGTGCCTTCGGCACCGAGGAGGAGTTCAGCCGCCACTTCGACCAGGTCCGGGCCCGCCACCGCGAGCACCACCACGCCCACCACCTGATGGTCGCCAAACTCGCCGAACGCGCCCTCGCCGCCGGCCAGGACCCCCTCCACGAGGTCTACGACTTCGCCGCCTGGGCCGCCGAGGAGTCCCCGGCCGACTCCCCGCTCGCCGTGCTTCCCGTTGTCGCCCACGCCGAGCGCTACCGCGTGCTCGCCGCCACCCACGGCCACACCCCCGAAGGCGCCGCCGCGCACTGGGCGGGCCGCCGCGCCCGCCAGGTCCTGCGCTCCGCCTTCGACTGGTGGCTGGAATGGGAACGCGACGACCACCCCCGCAACCGGGTCGACCTCAACTTCCTCGCCCACGCCAAACTCTGCGAGGGCCGCCCCGCCGAGGCCGCCGCCCTCTTCCACCGCATCGGCAGCCACGCCACCCGCGCCCCCTGGTCCTATCCGGACCGGGACCCGCAGAAGGCCTTCCTCGCCGCGCGCAGCGTCGCGCTCGGCACCGCCTGACGTCCCCCGGCCCGGCCCGACGCCCTACTCCGCCCGACGCCCCCCGAAGACGCCCCGCCCCCCGAAGACGCCCCGCCCCCGAGAAACACGCGCCCCCGAAAGGACGCCGCCATGCCGACGGGCAGATCCACCACGCTCCAAGACCCGGCCGAGATCCGTACGTACAAGGGCCAGGACCGGGCCCTGCGCGCCGACCGCCTCGGCACCGCCGGCCTGCTCCTCTCCGTACTCGCCGCCAGCGCGCCCCTGATGGTGGTCGCCGGTGTCATGCCCACGACCTTCGGGGTCATGGGCATCGTCGGCCAGCCGCTGCTCTTCGTCATCCTCGGCGCCGTCCTCGCGCTCTTCAGCATCGGCTACGCCGAGATGAGCCGGCACGTCCACAACGCCGGCGCCTTCTACGCGTACATCGCCCGCGGCCTCGGCCCCACCGCCGGCGCGGGTGCCTCCCTCGTCGCCCTCGTCGCGTACAGCGCCATGCAGGTCGGCGTCTACGGCATCCTCGGCTTCGAGATCTCCGGCCTCTTCGCCACCTACCTGGAGATCGAACTCGCCTGGTGGATACCGGCCCTCCTGGCCGTCGCCGTGACCGGCGCACTCGGCTGGCTCAAGATCGACCTGAACGCCAAGGTCCTGGGTGTCCTCCTCCTGGTCGAGTGCGCCCTCGTCGTCGCCTTCGACCTCGCCGCCCTCACCAAGCCCGGCCCCGAGGGCCTCTCGCTCCACGCCTTCAACCCCGAGACCCTCAGCGGAGCCGGCTTCGGCACCGCGCTCTGCTTCTGCATCGCCGCCTTCGTCGGCTTCGAGCAGTCCCCGGTGTACGCCGAGGAGACCAGCAAGCCGCACATCGTCGTCTCCCGGGTGATGTTCCTGGCCGTCGGCTTCGTCGCGCTCTTCTTCGCCCTCAGCGCCTGGGCCCTCACCGTCGCCACCGGCCCCTCCGAGGTCGTCAGGACCTCCGCCGAGGCCGGCCCCGGCCTGCTCTTCCAGCTCACCGAGAGCCGCCTGGGCGCCACCTTCACCGACGTCCTGCACGTCCTCTTCGTGACCGGCATGTTCGCGGCCATGCTCAGCTTCCACAACGTGGTCGCCCGCTACGCCTTCGCCATGGGCCGCGAGGGTCTGCTCCCGGCCGCCTTCGGCCGCACCAACGCCGGCACCGGCGCCCCCGGCACCGGCTCCCTCCTGCAGACCGGCGTCGCCGCCCTCGTCGTGATCGCCTTCGCGCTCTCCGAGGACAAGGCACCCGCCGACCCCGCCCTCGAAGTGCAGCTCCCCGACCCCACCGCCCCCGTACTGCACCTGTTCACCTGGATGGGCAGCGTCGGCGCCCTCGGTGTGACCCTCCTCATGTCCGCCGCCTCCTTCGCCGTCATCGCCTTCTTCGTCCGCCGCGGCACCGCCCGCGCCCAGGTCTGGCGGCTCGTCGCGGCAGGAGCCGCCGGTCTCGCGCTGCTCGCCATCGCCGCCTACACCGTCAAGGACTTCGGCGTCCTGGTCGGCGCCGAGAAGGGCTCCGCGCTCAGCTGGGTCCTGCCCGGCATCATCGCCGCCGCCGTCGTGACCGGCCTGGCGTACGGAGCGGTGCTGCGCCGCAGCCGCCCCGAGGTGCACGCCCGCATCGGCCTGGGCAACGAGGCCTTCCGCCTCGACCAGGCGGCAGAGGCCACCCCGGGCGACTGACCTCGCTTTCCAGCGCCGACGAAGCCCCCGACGCCCGTTTCCAAGGTCGTCGGGGGCTTCGGTGCGTGGAGGGCGATTTTGGCGGGTGGCGGAGCCTCATGGTCTCCTGGGGCGACCCAAACCACCCGGATCGCGCCACAGGGGACACCACCCAGCTCCCCTGTGAGCGGTCCGGGCCTGCCTTGTCCCACCCACGAAGGCGAAGTCCTACATGAGTGACCTGAGTGAGCGCACCTTGACCGAGGCCCCGGCCCCGGCGTCCTCCCACCACGTCGACGCCGGTGACGAGGGCTACAGCAAGGACCTCAAGTCCCGCCACATCAACATGATCGCGATCGGCGGAGCGATAGGCACCGGCCTGTTCCTCGGCGCCGGCGGCCGCCTCGCCGGAGCGGGCCCCTCGCTCGCGATCGCCTACGCGGTGTGCGGAGTCTTCGCCTTCTTCGTCGTCCGGGCGCTCGGCGAACTCGTCCTCTACCGCCCCTCCTCCGGTGCCTTCGTCTCCTACGCCCGTGAGTTCATGGGCGAGAAGGGCGCCTACACGGCCGGCTGGCTGTACTTCCTGAACTGGTCCACGACCACCGTGGCCGACATCACGGCCGCCGCGACCTACGCCCACTTCTGGTCGATGTTCACCGACGTCCCCCAGTGGGTCCTCGCCTTCATCGCACTCGCCATCGTGCTCACCGCCAACCTGATCTCGGTGAAGTACTTCGGCGAGATGGAGTTCTGGTTCTCGGCGGTCAAGGTCGCCGCCCTGGTGGTCTTCCTGATCGTCGGCATCTGGCTCGTCGCCACCAGCCACGAGATCGGCGGCCACACCCCGGGCCTCGCCACCATCACCGACAACGGCGGCATCTTCCCCACCGGCGTCCTCCCGATGCTCCTCGTGATCCAGGGCGTGGTCTTCGCGTACGCCTCCGTCGAGCTCTGCGGAGTCGCCGCGGGCGAGACCGAGAACCCCGAGAAGATCATGCCGAAGGCGATCAACTCGATCATGTGGCGCGTGGGCCTCTTCTACGTCGGCTCGGTCGTCCTCCTCGCCCTCCTGCTGCCCTACACGGCGTACTCCTCCGACCAGAGCCCCTTCGTCACCGTCTTCGACAAGCTCGGCGTCCCGGGAGCCGCGGGCGTCATGAACCTGGTCGTCCTGACCGCGGCCCTCTCCAGCCTGAACTCCGGCC
The DNA here is from genome assembly GCF_055564955.1 of Streptomyces sp. NPDC028910. Lineage (NCBI taxonomy): Bacteria > Bacillati > Actinomycetota > Actinomycetes > Kitasatosporales > Streptomycetaceae > Streptomyces > Streptomyces sp. NPDC028910. Next base: position 127,988 of record NZ_JBVHVF010000008.1, read on the forward strand.
TCTACTCCACCGGCCGGATCCTGCGCTCGATGGCCATGTCCGGCTCCGCCCCGCGGTTCACCGCCCGCATGAACAAGGGCAAGGTCCCCTACGGCGGCGTCCTCTTCACCGCCGCCTTCGGCCTGGCCGGCGTCGCCCTGAACAAGTTCATGCCGTCCGAGGCCTTCGAGATCGTCCTCAACTTCGCCTCGCTCGGCATCCTCGGCACCTGGGCGATGGTGATGCTCTGCTCGCTGCACTTCTGGCGCCGCGCCCAGCAGGGCAGCCTGGAGCGCCCGTCCTACCGCCTGCCCTGGGCCCCGTACACCCAGCTGATCACGCTCGCCTTCCTCCTCACGGTGCTGGTCCTGATGTGGTGTGACGGCGGAGTCGGCCGCACCACGGTCATGTGCGTCCCGGTCATCGCCGCCGCCCTGGTCGGCGGCTGGTTCCTGGTCCGCGGCCGAGTGGCCGAAATCGCCGCCTCCCGCGACTGACCCCCACCCGGCCAGGAGGCCCCCGCGCGGGAGCGGGATACCGTCCCGCGCGAGGGCTCGGGTTCCAACCGGTTCGGAGCATGCAGGAGACCCCGTCGGCGTCTGGCCATCAGACCTGTCCGGTCGGCATCGACCGTCCCCGGTACATCCGTCATCAGCCCAGGTAGGGTCAACTTCCGAGATCCTTAACGACACCTGCAGCCCCGGAGGTCCCCCAGTGACGCCAGCAGCCCGGCAGCCCGCACCCAAGCCCGGCCCCCCGCCGAGCCGGGAGCGGTGGTTCCAGCCGAGGCGCTCGGGCTTCCAGTGGGAGCAGGACGGACTCGACCACATCCGGCAGTTGATGCCGAAGACCGAGCCCTATCGCGCGTGGGCGACCTTCTCGTTCACCGCCGCCTCCGGTCGCATCAACGAGTGCGATCTGCTGATCGCCGTACCCGGTGGGCTCTACCTCCTGGAGCTCAAGGGGCACCCCGGCCAGGTCGTCAACCACGGGGACACCTGGCAGTTCCACGCGGACCGGGTGCGCACACTCAAGAACCCGCTGCATCTCACCGACCTCAAGACCAAGGAGCTGAAGAACCAGCTCGAACGGGCCGCCCGCGCCGACGGCAAGGATGCGCGGGATGTGCCGTTCATCAAGCCTGCCGTCTTCCTGCACTCGCCGGGACTGGTCAGCGGACTCGACGAATTCCAGCGCACCGGCGTCTACGGCCTGAACGACGGTTCCAGTGGGCTCGCGAAGATCTGGGACGACCTCCTCGGGCTGCCCCCCGAGCGCGAGAGCTGGCGCATCACCCCGCGCACCAGCCACCTCCTCGAACAGTGGATGCAGCGCATCGGCATCAGCCACTCCGTCGCCCACCTGAGATTCGGCGACGACTGGAAGCTGGAGCCGCGCGCCCTGGACGTCGGCCCCGGCTGGGAAGACCGCCTTGCGGTGCGCGACGACGGACTGGTCCAGGAGGAGGGCCGGGTACGCATCTACCTCGTCGGCCAGGCGGTCGGCGAGGCGGAGAAGCGTGCCGCCGACCGGGCCGCGCGCCGCGAGTACCAGGTACTCCAGGGCATCAACCACCGGGGCATCGCCCAGGCCGCGCAGATCCGCGAGCATCAGGGCGGCCCGGCAATTCTCTTCCGGCACCGCCACACCGACCTGCGCCTGGATGCCTACCTCGACGCGTACGGGGGCCGCCTCACCCCTGAGATGCGCCTCGACCTGGTCCGGCAGCTCGCCGAGGCCGTGCGCTACGCACACAACCGCTCGCTCTACCACCGTGCACTCGCTGCCCGCTCCGTCTACGTGTCGGCACACCAGGACGGCTCCGACCCCGTCGTCCGCATCACCGACTGGCAGACGGCCGCCCGCGACTTCGAGACGAGCGGCCTGACCTCCCTCGCAGGTACCGCGCTTGACGCCGGCCTCATCACGGACGCCGCCCGCGTCTATCTGGCTCCGGAGACCGATCAGGAGTTCGCCGACCCGGTCGACCTGGACATCTTCGGCCTCGGCAGCCTCGCCTACCTGCTGCTGACAGGCGAGCCGCCGGCTGACCGGCGCAGCGCGCTGATCGACCGGCTGGCCGCCGAGGGGGGCCTGCACCCGTACGCCGTCGCCGACGGCATCTCCGCCGCCCTCGACGACCTGGTGTTCCAGGCGACCCGCGCCGACATCAACGATCGCGTCGACTCTGCCGACCGCTTCCTCGACCTCCTTGACCAGGCCGAGCAGGACTCCGCCGTCCCCGAACAGCCGGGGCTTCCGGCCGCCGACCCGCTCACCGTGCTGCCTGGCCAGCCCCTCGACGCCGTCTGGACGGTCAAGCGCGTACTCGGCACCGGCGCCACCGCCCGTGCCCTGCTGGTCGAAAGGGAAGTAGAGGATGCGGAAGGACCGGACGGGGAGCCGGTGCGGGAGCAGCGCGTCTTCAAGGTGGCGCTCGACCGGCAGAAGGACGCCCGCCTCTTCGCGGAGGCCCGGGCACTGAAGGAGATCGGCGGCGGCAGGATCGTACGGCTCCTGGAAGAGCCCCGCGAGCTGGCCGGGCACACCCTCCTGGAGATCGAGTACGCGGGTGAGTCGAGCCTCGGCGCACGACTGCGCGGCGAGGGCAGGCTCACGTACGACCAGCTGGAGCGGTACGGAAACGACCTCTTCCTCGCCCTCGACCAGCTGGCGGCGAAGGGGGTTCGGCACCGCGACATCAAGCCGGACAACCTCGGCCTCTACAAGCGCAGCGACGGTTCCTGGCAGCTCATGCTGTTCGACTTCTCCCTCGCCGACGCCCCGGACCGCGACATCAGCGCGGGCACCCGCGGCTATCTGGACCCCTTCCTCGGCGACACCCGCCGCTCCCGCTTCGACGACCACGCCGAGTGGTACGGCGCCGCCGTCACCCTCCACGAGATGGCTTCCGGCGAGCGTCCCGTCTGGGGCGACGGCCAGATCGACCCGCGCACCGTCACCGACGCCGAGCTGTACGTCGCAGGCGAACTGTTCGAGCCCGACCTGCAGGACGGTCTCACTGCCTTCTTCCGGCGCGCCCTCCACCGGGACCTCGACCGCCGTTTCGACAGCCTGCAGCAGATGCAGGACGCCTGGCGGCAGCTGTTCCGTAACGCCGATTCGACGCGGCCGGCAACGACCCCCGCCACCGTCGGCGCCGGTATCGCCACCGCAGACGAGGCACGTGAACACGCGGCGGCCGCGGCCGAGTTGACGACTGCCCTGGGTCCTGCAGGTCTCTCGCCGCGCGCTGTCTCGGTCGCGGCAGGCCTGGGAGCCACCACCGTCGGCGCCCTGCTCGATATCCCGCCGCACACGATCTCCCGCGCACGCGGCGCCGGAGCCCTGGTCCGCAAGGAGCTCAACCGCCGGCACAAGCAGTGGACGGCCCTGCTGCGCCGGCCCGCCTCGACGGCCGCCCCCGCGGGCCTGGGCGCCCTGGACGACGCCCTCGGCGTCCGGCACGAATCGGTGGACGCGCTCGCCGCCCGCCTGGAACCGGGCCCCGCGCGCAAGGGAAACCTCCGTCCAGAGGTCGTCCGACTCACCCTGGGCCTGCACGACACTCAGGACCTCGGGCTGTGGCCCGCACAGGTCGCCATCGCCAAGAAGATGGACACCAGCCAGGCCACGGTCTCCCGGCACCAGAGCGCCGCCGTCGACGAATGGGCCGAAACCCCGTGGATCTCCCAGATCCGTGACGAGCTGGTCCAGATCCTCGCCGAATCCGGCCGGGTGATGACCGTCGACGAGGCGGCCGCCGAACTCCGCGTCCGCCACGGTGCGGGCGGCGACACCCCGGAGCGGACCCTCGTGAAGGCGCTCGCCGTGGTACGGGCCGCGGCCGAGACGGAAGCCCGCCGGCGCGGCGACGACGCCGAGGGGGAGGGCGACGAACCGCGCCTGGCGATCCTGCGTCGCGGAACGCGCGTACTGCTGGCACTCGACTCGCTGCCCGGCACCGACGACCCGACCCCGCCGGAATTGGCCGATCACGCCGCCGCCCTCGGGATCGCGGCGGAGGACCTCGCCGGCCGCGATCCGCTGCCCGGCCGCGCGACCGTCGTCCGCGAGCTGCGCGCCGTTCAGGCTCCGGAGGGAATGGCGCCGATTGCCGACACCCGCCTGGTGGCCCTCGCGGCGGCCGTCGCCACCGGTGTCGCGGCCTCCCCTCGGCTGGAGCTGTACCCGACGAGTCTCGAACTCGCCCGCGCGCTGCGCATTTCGCAGGCGGCCGCCGGAGTCAGACGCGATCTGGGCATCTCGGCCGGCGAACTCCTCGCCCGCGTCCAGGCCCGCTTCCCCTCCCTGGGCGCCGGCGACGAGCCCACGCACGTCGAGCTGGAGGAGGCCCTGCGCGAGGCACAGTTCCCGCTGTCCTACTCCCACGACCGCAAGCGATTCTTCCCGCCTGCGGTGGAGGCGGGACACTGGCCGAGCTCCACGTACACGCGCACCAGCGTGCTGGTCGCCGAGGCGCAGGTGGCGGTGGCCACGGGACGCGACCCGCAGACGGTGCTGCGCGCCCGGCTGGACGCCTCGGCACGCCGCGGCGGCTTCCTCGCCCTTACCCTGAAAGCTGCGGAGCTCCCGGGCGCGGCCGAGGCCCTGGCCGCCGAGTTCCCCGTCGTACCGGTAGACCTCAACGCCGAGCTGCTGACCGTGTTCCGGGAACTGGTGGAGGAGCGGGGCAAGAACTGGACGGCGGTGCTCCGTGCAGACACCAGGTTCACGGAAACCGGTGAACTCGGCGCGGCCCTGCGCTCGTACACGCAGGTGGTGGCCGAGCGCCTGGCCGAGCGCCTGAGGGTGGCGGCCGAGGCCTCGGGGACCAAGGCGGTCCTCTTCGTCCACAACGCCGGTCTCCTGGCCCGCTACTGGGACGGCGGCGGCCGGGAGCTGCTGTCCGCGCTGCAGCAGTCGGCCCGCCGTCCGGCGGATCTCCCGCACGGCCTGTGGTGGTTGTGTCCGATGGAGGATCCGAAGCAGACACCATCGCTGGACGGCCGCACGGTGGAGGTCGTGGACCGGGCGACCGAATGGGCTGTGCTGGACCGACTGTTCCTGAAGGAGCTGCGGCAGGGGTCCTGAGGTGCGAGGGGGCTGCCTCCTTCTGGAGGCGGCACCCTAAGATCAGGCTGTGCCTCAGACTTCGAAGGAAGACCACTACGCGGGCGCCGCGTTACGACACCACTATGACGCCGTCTACTTGCACGACGACGGCCGACTGCCCAACGCGGACCACCATTTCGGCTTCGCCGTGGAATGTGCGCTGAAGAGTCTGATGCTGCGCTACACCAAGGTATCGGTGGCTCCGATCAAGCCGGGTGGACAGCCGACCAACAAGCCGTACATCCCCCAGCAGAACGGGAAACCGCGGTTCGTCGAGCATCTTCCGGAGGCCTGGTCGGACACAGGAGACGTCATATCCGATGCCACGCTCCTGCTCCGCGGACGCACCGGAAGCGTCCTGTCTGCAATCCTGGCGGCAGAGGCGCCGTTCGCCACCTGGAGCGTGCACGACCGCTACAGTGACGGGTCCTCCGTGATCGAGGCCGATGTGCGAGCCCGCCGCGCCGCATCCGAACAGATCCTCGGCCTGCACGAGCAGGCACTCATCGACGGAGTACTCACGTGACCCTCCCGCCCGATCCGGTCCGCTTCGACGCGGCGCGCCCCCTCGCGCTCGCCGTCGCCCACGACGCGGCCGCATCCGGTGTCGACGCGCTCCTCGTACGGGACATCTTCGGCCGGTTCTCCCTGCTCCTGGACGACCGGCCCGGAAAGATCGACGGTAGCGTTACTGAGGCCTGGCGTGAGCAACTCACCAGCACCCTCGGCCGGTACGCAGCGGACCGCCCTCTGCTCCTCGCCTCCGGCCTCTTCCAGCCGGACGCGTACTTCGCCTCGCCCCGGGCGGTCGCCGAACTCGGTTACGCTGCCGGCCCGGACCAGGGCAGCATCCGCTGGCTCGACAACACCGTCGTCGGCGAGGACTGGGCGAAGGTGAGCACCCCCGAACCGGAGTCCGGGGGAGTACGTACAGCTCGTACCGCGCTGTACGGCTTCAAGGGTGGTGTGGGCCGCTCGACCGCCACTTTCATGCTGGCCAAACACCTCGCCGGCCAGGGTAACTGCGTCCTGGTCGTCGACCTCGACCTGGAGTCGCCCGGCGCGGGCCCTCTGCTCGTCGCCGAAGAGCAGCTACCCCAGTACGGGATCATCGACCAGCTCGTGGAATCGGCGCTGGGTAACGAGGAAGGCCTCGACCTCGTCGCGCAGGCCACCCACTTCCAGCTCCAGAACAACGGCGAGCTCTGGGTGGCCCCCGCCCGCGGCCGAGGAACGCCCGGCACGGAGTACGCGTACGTCGACAAGCTCAACCGTGTCTATGCCGACGTGCCAGGACATGGCCAGGGCGGCTTCGCGGACCGCCTGGAGGCGGCGGTCCGCGCCTGCGAGGACGCGGTCGCCAGGGAAAGTCGCCGCCCCGACGTCGTACTCCTCGACAGCCGGGCGGGTATCCACGACATCGCCGCCGTCGCGATCTCACGCCTCTGCGACCTCGCGCTGCTCTTCGGCAGCGACAACGGCCAGACGTGGGCCGGCTACCGCGACCTCTTCATGGCCTGGCGTTCCTCGGGGCAGGCGCCGGAAATCCGGGAGAAGCTGCGGATGGTCGCCTCGATGGTCCCGGACTCCGACCGTCCGGCTTACCTGGAGGCGTTCCGGGACCATGCTTGGGAGTGCTTCTCCGTCCTCTACGACGATCTCGTCGATGGCGACACGGGCTTCAACCCCAGCCCGGAGGACGGCTCGGCGCCGCACTCGCCCATTCCGATCTTGTTCGCCATCGAACTCGTCGGCCTCGACGCTGTCTCGACGCCCGGCTGGGACAATCGTGCGTTCGTTCAGGCCGCGTACGATTCCTTCCTGAAGACTGCCACCCGCCTGATGATCGAAGGACCGCGATGACCGCCCCGCTCGAGGCCGAGGACTACCGGAACCTGCTGGTTTCCGCGCTGCCCCCCGCGCAGGACGCCGACACGGTCGAACCGACGCTCTCCAACCTCTTCACCCCGGACACCCACCGCCTTGCCCTCCACGTGGACACCACCGTGGTGCGGGGCGGCCGTGGCGTGGGTAAGACCTTCTGGTGCCGGTCCCTGCTCGACGATCAGTTGCGGGACGTCGCTGCGGAGGAGTACCGCATCGAACGGCTCCGGCACCTGAAGGTCTCGCCGGGATACAGCGCGGTGCTGGACCCCGACCTGTACCCGGGCGCAGGCGAGCTGGCCAGTCTCGTGGACGGCGAGGGTGGCGTGCGTGCCTACGACCTGTGGAACGCCGTGCTCCTCGTGGCACTCGGACAGCCCGAGCTCCAAGGGAACATGGAGTGGAAGGACCGCATCGCCTGGGTGAAGGCCAACCCGGGAGCGCGCGACCGGACCATCGCCCAGGCCGACAAGCAGGCACAAGCTGACAAGATCACGCACCTCGTCCTCTTCGATGCTCTGGAGCACCTCCACCGGGATCGAGTCCAGGCCGACCGGCTGGTCGCGGGCATCCTTCAGCTGGCTCTGGAGATGCGGCTGAGCACCAGGAACATCAGGTGCAAGATCTTCATCCGGCCCGACATGTTCGACGGGGCGCTCCTCCATTTCCCAGATGCCTCAAAGCTGACGTCGAACGCCGCCAGCCTGCAGTGGACGACCACCAACCTGTACGGCCTCTTCTTCCACTACCTTGGCAACCACGACAGCGAAGAGTCCGAGAGCTTCCGCTCCTGGACCGGCGGCTGGACCGAGCACGCGGGGCGGCATCTGTTGCCCTCCACCCTGCTCGGCGACGAGCAGATCCAGGCCGAAGTCTTCAACGTGCTGGCAGGACCGTACATGGGGGCGAATTACCGGAAGGGCATCACCTACACGTGGCTGCCCAACCACCTCATGGACGGCGTCGAGCAGGTGAGCCCGCGCAGCTTCCTCAACGCCCTGGGCATGGCCGTGCACGAGACGCGCGGTAAGTATGCGGGGCATGAGTACGCCATCCACCACGAGGGCATCCGGCGAGGAGTGCAGTCCGCCTCACAGACCCGCGTCGGTGAAATCCGCGAGGACATGCCGTGGGTGCGCACCGCCATCGAGCCGCTGGACGGCCAGCAGGTGCCGATCGACGAGGCGCTCGTGCTGGACTTGTGGGAAGAGTCGGATCTGACGGTCACCCTGCAGCGGGAGGCGGCGCGTGCCAATGCGGGCGGGAACGGCGCGGAGGTCCGTACCGGACCGCGGTACCCGGACGACTACCTGCGCCTGATCGACGAGCTGATCGCCCTCGGTGTCATGCGGCGCCGCAAGGACGGCCGGATCGACCTGCCGGACGTGTACCGGATTGCCTTCTCCATCGGGCGCAAGGGCGGAGTACCGAAGGTCCGCTCGTAGCCCCCTGCCCTCCCGGGCCCCGCAGCCCCTCGGATATTCGCCAGGCCGGACGAAAAGCACCGCTGGCCTGGCAGGATAGACGGGACGTGCCGTTTTGTGGTGGCACGCGGCAACGGGTGGGACGAAGGAAAGGCGCCGCTGGTGGACAAGGCCGCACTGCTCAAGGATCTGCAGAAGCAGGTGGGAGCCCTTGAGGACGACCTGCGCGGTCGGACGGACTCGGTGGAGGAGTTCCGAGCGGCGCTGAGGAGCGAGTACGAGTCCGCCTACGGAGCCCAGCGGACCGCCGCCCCGTACGAGACATGGCGCGACGAGCGGGTGACGCAGGTCGCGGCGGCGTGGGTGCTGGCCTGTGTTTTTGTCCGGTTCTGCGAGGACAACGGTCTGATCCCCGACGCGTGGCTGTCGGGACCGGGGGAGCGGCTCCCGGAGGCGGAGGATCGTCACGCGGCGTACTTCCGTGCTCACCCGGAGCGCAACGACAGGGACTGGCTGGTGTCCTCGTTCGAGGCGCTGGCTGAGAGCAACCCGACGGTGGCCGGTCTCTTCGACCGTGACCACAATCCGCTGTGGGAGCTGACGCCCGGGTACGGGATGGCGAGCGGGCTGCTCGCGTTCTGGCGCGAGCGGGGCGCGGACGGCGAGGTCCGTTACGACTTCACGGACGCGGAACTGGACACCCGGTTCCTGGGTGACCTCTACCAGGACCTGAGCGAGCACGCACGGAAGACGTACGCGCTGCTCCAGACGCCGGAGTTCGTGGAGGAGTTCATCCTCGACCTGACGCTGGAACCGGCGGTGGAAGAATTCGGCCTCGACCCGGTGTGGAAGCACAAGCCGGCGGGGTGGGACGGGGACGACCCGATCGCGCGGGGGCTGCGCTGCATCGACCCGGCGTGTGGCTCGGGCCACTTCCTGCTGGGCATGTTCGAGCGCCTGCTGGCGAAGTGGCGCGAGGCGGAGCCGGGCACCGATAACTGGGTCCTGGTCCGCCGCGCCCTCGACTCCGTCCACGGCGCCGACAAGAACCCCTTCGCGGCGGCGATCGCCCGGTTCCGACTGCTGGTCGCTGCGCTGAAGGCCTGCGGGGTGCGGGAACTGGGGCGCGCGCCGGAACTGCCGATCCACGTGGCGGTGGGGGACTCGCTGCTGCACGGGCGGGATGCGGGGCGTAAGGAGGACGTGCTCCCTGACTTTCTGCTGGGAGGGGACAGGGCGTTCCTGTACCGCACGGAGGATGCGGCGGAGTTCGCCGAGCGGGTAGATCTGCTGGGGCGCGGAAGCTACCACGTGGTGGTGGCGAACCCGCCGTACATCACGGTCAAGGACAAGCAGGAGAACGAGAACTACCGGAGCGTCTACTTTTCATGCGCGGGCAAGTACGCCTTGTCAGTGCCGTTCGCCCAGCGGATCTTCGAGCTGGCCATCCGTGCGGGCGGTGACGAACGCAACGGCGGCTTCACGGGGCAGATCACGTCGAACTCCTTCATGAAGCGCGAGTTCGGGAAGCCACTGATTGAGTCCTTCTTCCACGGCGGCGATTACAAAGATCCGCAGGCGAAGCGGAAGCGGGATTTTTCGGGTGTCGAGCTGTCGCACGTCATCGACACGTCCGGTGCCTACATTCCGGGGCATGGGACGCCGACGGTGATCCTGGCAGGGCGAAACCAGGTGGCGCGCCAGGTGAACCCGATTCGGGCGGTCCTGGGGGTTCGGGGGGAGCCCAATCAGCCGGTGGACCCGGCGCGAGGACAAGTTTGGCGGGCGATTAAGGACCAAGTGGGAACGCCAGGGAGCGAGTCTGAGTGGGTGTCCGTTGAAGCTGCTGAGCGTGGGCGCTTCGCCACATTCCCGTGGTCCCTGAGTGGTGGCGGCGCTGGTCACGTGCTGGCGGAGGTGGAAGCGAGCAGAAGGAACCGGCTTAAGGACGTCATCGACTCAAGCGGCTTCCACGTCATCCTCGGTGACGATGACGTTTTCGCTGCGGAAGAAGTGCCCACGCAATGGAAGCGGGCGGCGGTCGAGCATCGTGGCTTGGTCACGGGGGACGTCCTTCGTGACTGGCACCCGGACTCGACGGCTGTTCTCTGGCCCTATGAAGGCCAGGATGCTGTTCTGGCTCTGCAAGGCACGTCTCTCTTCTGGCCCTACCGGAGCGTGCTGCGTGCTGGGCTGACATTCGGCAAGACTAGGGAAGAGCGAGGGATGGCCTGGCATGAGCACATCATGTTGTCCTGGGGCAGAACGAATGCGGCCTATCTCCTTTCGTTCGCGTTTGTGGCGACGCACAACCACTTTGTACTGGACCGGGGCGCGAAGGTGTTCAAGCATTCCGCTCCCGTGATCAAGTTGCCGGAAGGCGCTACAGAGGAGCAGCACCTGGAACTGCTGGGGGTGCTGAACTCGTCGACGGCTTGCTTCTGGCTCAAGCAGGTGAGTCAGGCGAAGGGGGGCACCGACAACTCCAGCGGAGGCGGTAATCGGTGGACTCCTGAAGCTTGGATCGATCGCTATGAATTCACGGGAACCAAGCTCCAGGAGTTCCCTCTTCCCGCCGAGTTGCCGCTCGAACTAGGACGTTCCCTCGATTCGCTCGCGCAGAAGCTGGCAACTCAAGAGCCAGCTGCCATAGCTCGATTCGGGGCGCCTACCCGCAGCCGACTCGACGAGGCTCGCAATGTGCACGACCACATCCGCGCTCGCATGCTCGCACTCCAGGAGGAGCTCGACTGGAGTGTGTACGGTGCATACGCTCTGCTGAGCGCCAGTGAAGTGGCGCGCGCGACCGTCGGGCAGCCCGACGATGGAGCCGAAGTCGCCCTAGGCGAGCGCGCATTCGAGATCGTGCTCGCTCGAAAGGTTGCTGCCGGCGAGGCTGAGACTGCCTGGTTCGAGCGGCACCGCTCCACACCGATCACCGAGATCCCCGACCACTGGCCGGACGACTACAAGGCCGTCGTGCAGGCCCGGATCGACCTCATCGAGTCCCGTAAGGACATCGCCCTCATCGAGCGGCCCGAATGTAAGCGCCGCTGGGCCTCCGAGACCTGGGAGAAGAAGGAGAACGCTGCTCTCCGCGCCTGGCTGCTCGACGCCTGCGAGCGCGAGGACCTGTGGTTCGCGAACCGCGACGGCTTCCGGCAGCCCCGGACCCTCACCGTGTCCCAGCTCGCCGACGCCCTCCGCAACGACGAGGACGTTCAGTCCGTCGCCGCGCTCTACGCCGCCGACCACCTCGGCAAGCGTGATGCCTCCCTCGCGACCGTCCTCGCGGACGTCATCGCCGCCGAACACGTCCCGTACCTCGCCGCCCTGCGCTACAAGGACTCCGGTCTCCGCAAGCGCACCCAGTGGGAGAAGACCTGGGACCTCCAGCGCGAGGAGGACCGGACCGGTGAGCGGCTCGACATCCCCGTACCGCCGAAGTACAGCTCCGCCGACTTCCTCAAGCAGTCGTACTGGTCCCACCGCGGCAAGCTCGACGTCCCCAAGGAACGCTTCATCTCCTACCCCGACGCCGGCCCCGACTCCGACCCGACGATCCTCCTCGGCTGGGCCGGCTGGGACCACAAGGACCAGGCGCAGGCCTTGATCAACCTCGTCAACGACCGTACGGACGAGGCGGGCTGGGATACCGAGCGCATCACCCCGCTCCTCGCCGGCCTCCACGAGGTCATGCCCTGGGTCCACCAGTGGCACGGCGAGTTCGACGAGGAGTGGGACGGGACCCCGTCCGAGGAGTACCAGGCCTACCTCGACGAGCAGCGCGGCAAGCACGGCCTCTCGGCCGATGATCTGACCGCCTGGCGCCCCGAGAAGAAGGCGCGGGGCGGCGGTCGCCCCAAGAAGGCCGAGTAGTGAGATGGTGGGGTCCGCTTCCTCAGTGAAGGACAGGAAGCGGACCCCACCGTCGTTCGGTGCCGCACTGCGAACGCGATGAAGGCGGCCCGGCGTCCCGGACAAGGAACCCCGCCCTGCGCCGGGGCAAGCTCTACGCTTTCGACGCCGGCGCCGCTGCTGTGGCTGCTCTTGATCCAGGCCAGGTCGCCATCGGCTGCCGGAGTCGTCCACCCTCATAGCTCTCCCAGCAACTTCTCGATGTGCGCCAGCGATGCACGCCGGGTCAGCGCCTGCGCTCGAATGATCCCGTAGCGCATTTCACGCGAGCGCCGGTTTCAGACCGTGAGCAGGGGGCTGTCCTCCTGGACTCCACGTCGGTGTTCCTCCGCTGCCCAGGCGTCTCGATCAAGGTGACCGGCCCACCCAGCCACGCGTGATCGTCACAGGACCTCGGCATGACTTGGATCTCGACGTTTCGGGCATGGCTGACCATCAGGATCTGTTCCGGCTTGCCTCCATCGATGGGGCGGTGGAGCGCCACTTCCTCAATGACGAGTTCATCAGTGGTGCCGACCTTCGGAGGAGATCTCTTGCGGGGCAGGCCGGGCAGCAACCCGCTGCGCGATGGTCGCTGAGGAGGGGCCGCCACATCGCGAAGTCCGCCCGCGCGTACTCCGCTCTCTACAACAGCCCCGGCAGGGCGTGCTTCGCCTAGACATGCAGCTCCACGGCCTCCGCCTCACGTCGAGCCGCATCCCGGAAGACGGCGGGACGCGCGTCGGGCCTCCTCCTTCATCGCCCGCAGGACGCCACCTGCCCCCACGACCTTGTCCACCTCGTCGATCATCTTCGGCTGCCGAACCCGACGCCCCTGCTCGACCGACGCGACGAGCCCCTCCCCGTACCCGACGTGCCCGGCCACCTCCACCTGCGTGAGCCCGCAGCCTCCAGGAACAGCTCATCTGACGTCCGAAGCACCGCAGGAACGCCAGCCCGGAGTCCTCGTGCCGTCCTCAGCTCCAGCTTCCGTCCCCATTGCCGCACCCCATCCACGCGCAGTCACCCCCCGGCCGCTCACGTTAGGCGCGCCACAGCACCAGCTGCCGCTGGAACGGGCAGAGATCCGCCGTGTGAGTGCCGTGGTCACGGTCTCGGCGTACCCGCCCACAGCTCCGCCATCGCCGACGTCACCGCATAGCTGCACTCATCCGCGACCTCGGCCCACAGCAGCGGCCAGTTGCCGCGCCCCCGCCGCTCGAAGGTCCACCGGCTCAGGTATGACAACCGTCCGCGCAGCTCGTCCCGCGTCACGCCCAGCTCCGGCAGCAGCCCGGTCGCGGTGACCGGGACGTTAGGAACCCGGGACAGGACGTCGAGCAGATCGGCGACCGTGCGCAGAGAGGCAGACTCCGAACGGCTCAGCTCGGCCAGTTCGGCGGCGGTCCACCGGATGTGGGGCTTGGTCCCGCCGCTGGGGGCGGTGTCAGTGAAGCGGTTGTGGAGAAGAGTGCTGGTCATGGATTCCTCGGGTCGTCGTGGATTCGGGACGGTTCGCAACTGACGGACGGACGACGGCCGGACGCGCAGACGGAGGAGGTGGCTCCCCTGCCTCACCACAGCAGTCCGCTTGCCTTCCAACAAGCCCACTGCTGTGCCCAGTCCGCCCGGTGGCGCCCCTCGAAGCGGCTCAGCCGCGCCCGCCATTCCCCGTCCGCGTACCCGAGCGCGTCCTCCGCCGCGTATCCCTCCGCGCTCTCCGGCGGGCGCTGCCACCCCCGGTCCCGCACGTACGCCACCGCCGCCCGGAACGCCTCCGGGTGCGACCGTTCCGCCCGCAGATGCGCGTGCAGCACGGCAGAGAAGACCGGGGCCAGCGCATCCGACAGCGGCCACAGCGTCGAGAGCACCACCCGCACCCCGCGCGCGTGGAACGCCGTATCGAGGGTCCGGCAGCGCTCCAGCCCCAGGCGGGTGGAGGTGTGGGTGCCCGAGGAGCAGTTGGCCAGGACGGCCAGTTGCGCGGCGTCGAAGTTCCCCTCCCGCAGGACACGGCCCAGCGTGAGACGCCCACCGTACGGATCGGGGACCGAGGCGTCGGCCCCGGCGGACAGCCGTAGGCCGCTCGCGTACGGGTCGGCGGCCGTCTCACCGTGCGAGGCGATGTGCAGCGTGCCCGAGACCCGGCCCGCGGCCAGGGCGGCAGCAGGGGTGGCCGCGAACCCCGTGTACGTGTCCAGTCCGGCCCGGTACAGGCGGCCCAGCACCGCCGCCTCCGTCGCCAGCCCGCGCAGATCCTCCCCGTACGCCACGAGCGCGGGCGGAGCTGGCAGCAGCAGCGGGCGGCGGGCCAGCGCGGTGAGCGAGGCGAGCGACGGCGCGTACGAGACGGAGTCGAAACAGTCGGCCAGCACCCGGTCCGCGCCCAGTGATGGGACCGGCACCGCGTGCAGCGGGAGCAGCGCGAACAGGCTGGAGGGGCTGAGCACGAGGTGGCGTACGCCCTCCTCCCGCAGTGTTTCCGCCAGGCGCTCCACCAGCGGCGCGAGCAGCAGGCCGGCCGCACGGAGCAGCTCGCCGGGATAGCCGTCGCGCACCCACCGCGTCGTCAGCCGGGCGAGCTCCTCCACGTGGAAGTCGGGCACCGGAACAACGCCCGAGCGCGCCGACCCACCGGCCGTGCGCGCCCACAGCACGCGCACACCATCCGCGCCCAGCAGCAGGTGCACCAGAGCCCGGTCGTCCGCGCCGAGGACGGACAGCTCCCGCGCGAGCCCTGCCGACGGTCCCGCGTCGGGCGGCGGCCCCGCCAGCGAGCGGACCTCCAGCCCCGCCCACTGCAGGTCCACCTGGAGACGATGGGGGAGCGGCCGATCCGGCGATCGGTACCGGCGTTCCGCTCGCTCGACCCGAAGCCGCTCCTGCCTGCGCAGCGCGTGACGCAGCGGGGTCCGTCGCTCCCGTGCGACGCCGGGCAGGCCCTCCAGCAGGTCCAGGGTCTCCGCCAGATCCCGTGACTTCACCCGGTCCGCTGCGCGGAACTCGCCAGCGGGATCGGTACGCGGCGGCAGGACGCGGCTCAGATCGCCGTGCCGGCCCAGCGCCTCCTCCAGAGCCGAGCCCGCTGTGCTCACCACCTCCGGCGGGAACTCCACCAACAGCGTGCGGCGCACCTGCGGCAACCCTTCGTCCCCCTCGATGTGCAGCACATCGAGACGCGCGCACCCGACCCGGACGGCGAGTGCCAACTCGGCGGTGTCCCACGGCTCGTACAGGTCGTACGTGTACGAGAACTCCACCGGACCGGCCTTCGGGACGGCCTGCGGGAACGACACCGTGAAGACGGCGAAGCGGTTCTCGCGGAGGGTGAAGGAGACCAGCCGCCCGAGGCGGGTGGCATCGCGCGGGCGCCATACCGCGTCCCGCTGGAGCGGGCTGTCCACGCTCCCGTACCACCACGGGACCGTGCCGAGCACCCGGCGGCCCTGCTCCTCACCGCCGTACAGCAGGGCGAGGCACATCCAGCCCGGCGCCTGCGGGAACGCCATGCCGCTCTGAGCCCGCCACGGTGCTCCGGCCTGGCTCGCGCCGAGGCCGGGAACGGCGAGCGGCGGCCGGGCCGCGCTGAACAGGCCGGCGAGGGCCCGGTCGTGGGCGGGCCGGGGCTGCGCAGGGACCAGCGGCAGGCCGCTCGGCGGGCCCCACGGGGTGTCCGCGTCAGGGGCGAGGTCCCGCCGCCGGCACCAGGAGGCGAGCAGCGCGTCCCGGCGGGCAGCCAGCGCGGGCCGCAGCAGGGCGGGGGAGGGGCGGGCGCGGACCATCCGCATGATCAGGCGCGTCGCCTCCGTGAGGTCGCGGCTGCTCGGCGGGCGGTGGCCGCCGAGCGCGACTAGGGGGCGCAGCAGTTCGTTGATCTGCTGAGTGCTCCACGCCTCGGTAGCCCGTAAGGCGATCGTGAGCACCAGCAGCGCGCCGGGCAGCACACCGCTGCCGTCCTGCCACGCCTCCAGCCGCTCTGCGAGCCCACGGTCGTCCGACAGTAGATCCCGGATCTCTTCCGCCCCGGCGTCGAGCCCGTCAGGGGAGGCCGCCGAGACGGCCGAAGAGCCGTCGGACAGCTGGTCGTACCAAACCACGCGCCACCCCTCATCCCCGCCTCGCCTCGCCTCGCCTCGGATGATCTTCACCTGATCACCCAAGCCTGGCAATGCCATCAGCCCATACGAATCCGACAGCAGGCGCCGCCGCCCCGACAACGAGTAGCCGCCCCGGCCGCACACCTGTCGTTGCCGTGCCCCGTCCGCCACGGTCATGGGGAAGACGGTGTGGGCGTGCTTCTCGGCTACACCCGGCCGGTAATCGCCGCAACCGCAGGCGATCTTTCTCCGCACAGGTAGGGACAGCCCGGTGAGCTGGCAGGATAGAGGGCGAGGTGTGGGGTGCGCGGGAGCGGTGCGTCCGCGGTGTGAAGAGGAGTGAGTGCGGCCAATGGCGACGAGCGAGACCGTCCTGCGGGATGTCATCGACATCAAGGAAGACGTCCATGCAGGTGACTACAAGGTCGAGCTGTCGGGCGGCTTCACCGAGACCGCGGCCCGTGTCGACGAGTACGTGGTCACGGACCAGCTGCAGAAGGCGTTCCGCGACGCACTCGGCATCGTCCGCGGTGCCGTCCGCGGAGGCAACTCGTACGCCGCCTACCTCCACGGATCCTTCGGTGCCGGTAAGAGCCACTTCCTGACCGTCCTCCACGCGATCCTCAACAACGACTCCGCCGCCCGGTCCAAGCCGCGCCTGCAGGAGGTCATCGCCGAGCACGACGACTGGCTGCGCGGCAAGCGGTTCCTCATGGCGCCCTACCACCTCGTCGGAGCGGCCAACCTCGACTCCGCGCTGCTCGGCGGCTACGTCGCCACCGTCCGCAGGCTTCACCCAGAGGCACCCACCCCGGCCGTCTATCGCTCCGACTCGATGCTCGCCGACGCAGCCCGGCTGCGCACCAGCATCGGCGACGACGCCTTCCTCAAGCTGCTTCCCGCCGTAGAGGCCGCCGCGTCGGCGGCGGCCGACGAGGACGACGAACTGGAGGTCATCGGCGCCGCGAGCTCCTGGTCGGCCCCCGAACTCGACCGGGCGTTCTCCGCGCCCGCCGGGAACGCAGACCGCGACCGGCTGGTATCCGCGCTGCTGTCCGGTCCCATGGCCTCCTACGCGGAAGGCGCACGGGGCGACGCACAGGCGTTCGTACCGCTGGAGAACGGCCTGGCGATCATCAGCAAGCACGCCAAGTCGCTTGGCTACGACGGGATCGTGCTCTTCCTCGACGAGCTGATCCTCTGGCTCCAGGCCCACATGTCGCAGCGCGAGTTCGTCAACTCGGAGATCGGCAAGCTGGTCAAGCTGATCGAGTCGTCCGACAGCGACCGGCCGGTGCCGATCGTCTCGTTCATCTCCCGTCAGCGTGACCTGTCCCAGCTGGTCGGCGCCGACGTCATGGGCGCCGACGTGAAGAACATGGAACAGCAGGTCCAGTACCTCTCCGAGCGCTTCGACACCGTGAGCCTTGAGGACCGCAACCTCCCTGAGATCATCAAGAACCGCGTCCTGCGGCCGCGGCCGGGTCAGGAGCACGTCCTCGCCGGGGCCTTCTCCGATCTGGAGACTACGAACCCGCAGGTCAAGGATGTACTGCTGGACGCCAACGGTGCCACGCACGCAGACTGGGCCGACTTCAAGGCCGTCTATCCGCTCTCGCCGGCCCTGCTGAACGTCCTGGTCGCGCTCTCCGGCGCGCTCCAGCGCGAGCGGACCGGTCTCAAGCTCGTCCAGCAGCTGCTGGAGCGGTCGGCCGGTGCTCCGCTCGGCAAGCTCATCCCGCTCGGCGACCTGTGGGACGTACTGGTGGACAGCACGGGAGCCGCCTTCACCGACCGGCTGCGCAGCGAGGCGGAGGCGGCCCAGCGCTTCCACGCCAAGGCGCGCGCGCACCTCCTGGGGAAGTACGGCTCCGAGGACAACGAGAAGTTCATCGCCGACGACCGCTTCGTCAAGACGCTGCTGCTGGCCGCCCTCGCCCCGGACGTCCCGGCGCTCAAGCGGCTCACCGGCTCCCGGCTCGCCGCCCTCAACCACGGATCGGTGCGCTCGCGCACCGTTCAGCCGGGCTCCGTAGCCATCACTCGTATGCGCGAGCTGCAGGCCGAGTTCGGCGAGATCCGCTCCGACGGTGACCAGGACCCCGTCTTCACCCTTCACCTGTCCGACCTGGACATCGAGCCGCTTCTCGACGCCGTCGCCGAGGAGGACCGTCCCGGCGCCCGCCGCATCTGGGTTCGCGATCAGCTGTGGAAGGCCCTCGGGCTGAACGACACCGGCGCCTTCGTCTGCGAGCACGAGGTCGTCTGGCGCGGCACGCGCCGCACCGCGGAGTTCGTCTTCGAGAACGTACGAGACCGGGCGCAGCTCTCCGACGAGCAGTTCACCCCTGGAGTCGAGGGGCGGATCAGGTTCATCCTCGACTACCCCTTCGACGACGGCGAGCACTTCCCCAGCGACGACTTCAACCGTGTCGAGGAACTGCGCCGCGACGGGCTGGAGCAGCCCACCTTGGTGTGGCTGCCGTCTTTCTTCTCCGATCAGAAGAAGGCCCAACTCGGCCGCCTCATCAAGATCAATTACCTGCTGGAGCGGGACCGCCTCGACGACTACGCCGGACACCTCGGCTCCGACGACCGGGCCCGGATCCGCCATCAGCTGGCGGCCACCCGCGACAACCTCACCTCCACCCTCACCGCTGCCCTCGGCCAGCTCTACGGCATCGCGGGGGTCGACGAGGGCAGCGTCTCCGTCGAGGTCACCGAGGGCCGCCACCTGCTCTCGCTGCTGCCCGCTTACGGAAAGCCGCAGCCCCAGGGCGGCAAGTCCTTCAAGGACAACCTGCTGCACCTCGCCGACGGCATGTTCGGTGCCCTCTACCCCAAGCACCCCGACTTCGACCGGCTGCGCGAGCGCAAGCCCGTCTCGCCCACCGAACTCAAGACCGCCCTCACCTGGATCGGGCGGGCCATGGACGACGGCAGGCGGGTCGAGGTCGACAGCCACCAGCTGAAGACCGTCAAGAAGATCGTCGAGCCGCTGGAGCTCGGCCAGGTCCACGACGGTCCGCTGGTCCTGCGCAACGAATGGCGTACCCGCATCGACCAGGCAGCGGCCCAGCACAAGGCCGGCCCCGACCTCGCCGTCGAGGACATCCGAGAGTGGATCTCCAAGGACCTGGGCTGGACCGGCCTCGACAAGACCATCTCGAGCCTCGTCATCGCCACGTACGCGCTCCTCGGCGACCGGGCCTGGATCTACCACGGCAGCCCTGTCAGCCAAGCCCCCGAACTGTCGGCCATCGGCGCCGGATACGCGCTCCGCGCCCAGCCGCTGCCGAGCGAGGAGGAGTACGCGACCGCCCGTGATCGGGCCGCGAAGATCTTCGGCATCCCGGTGCCGCCCTCGCTCTTCGCCCGGAACATCAACAAGCTGCACTCCGGAGTGAAGGACGCCGTCGGGGCATACGAGACGGCAGTGGGCGGGCTGCGCAAGTCCCTGGACAAGCACGCCGCCGCCCTCGGTATCGATGAGGGCCCGAGCGACCGCACCACCGCGCTGCGTGACGCCGCCGACCTGCTGGCCCGCCTCGGCCGGCAGCACGACGCCACCGCTCTGGTACGCGAGCTCGCCACCGTGTCGTACACCACTACCGATCAGGTGCTTTCCACCAGCATCACCGCAGCCCCCGACGTGCTCACCGCACTTGACCGGGCGGACTGGACCCTGCTGCACAGCGTGCGGGGCTTCGTCGGACGGCCGGACGGTATCGGTGATCGGGCCGAGCGACTGGTCGAGAAGATCGCCGACGCGGCGCGGGTGAGCGAGTTCGAGAAGTCGCTCGTACCCGTGCTCGGGGACCTGCGGGACGAGGCGATCGCGATCGTCAGCGACGCCGCACGCCTCGCGCAGGTAACGCAGCCGGTGGAAGTGACGACGCCCCAGCCCCCCGTGGTGCCCGTACAGCCCGCTGAGTCCGCGCAGGAGAAGACCGCCGACGACGTACCGCTGACGGACCACGGAAACCCGTCCGTCCCCTCCACCCCGCCCGTACGCCGCCGGGTCGTCCACCTCGTACCGACGAAGGTGGAGAGTGCGCTCGCCAAGGAGATCGGCACCCTGCGCGACGAGATCCGCGCCTACTCCGAAGCCCACCCCGGCGTGACCGTCGAGATCAGCTGGCAGGTGGTGCCGGCGACCCCGCAGTCCCCGACCGTCGGTGAGAACGTCTGATGCCCGTCCGACCCGTGGTGGGCCGCCGAATCATCGAGGCCCTGCTGGACACCGAACTCGCGCGCGGGAGCGACCGGCGCCTCGTCCTCGTCAACGCGCGCTACGAGAGCGCAGGTGCGGAGGACGAGTTCACCGCGAAGATCGGTGGCCGACAGCGCCGAGTCCAGGTCACCGACCAGGACTCGGTGCTCGGCATCGCCGACGCCTGGGAGCGCCTGCGCGCCCGGGACACGGACGCCCTGGTCGTCGTCACCAGCGGTGTCCCGACCGAACAGCTCGGCTGGGACATCAAGGCACACGCCGTGAGCCGCCGCACGCTCACCGTCGACCGGGCCGAGATCGTCAAGCAGCTCTTCGGTGCCACCGACCTCGACCCGCGCGTGTATCGGGAGAGCTGGCTGCTCGACGCCCTACTGGAGGCCGAGCCCGCCGATGGCTGGCCGCGCGCCGGAACCGTCCTCACCCTCGACACCGCCATCCGAGCCCTCGTCGCCACCCGCCTGGGCCTGGGGGACTCGGCGGCGGACTCCTGTGACCTCGACACGGACACCCTCCTCGCCTGGTCCCGCAGCACGGCCGGCCCCACCCGGTACACCGAACTGCCGTCCGCCGAACGCGAAGGTATCGCGCTCTGGCTGGCGCAGACCGTCGGCCCCGCCGTACCCACCTTCCTCGCTCTCGTCGCCGACGGACGCGGCCGGGACGCGATGGCACTGGGAGCCCTCGCCTCCGTGGTCCGGGCCCCGGGTGCCTCTGACGCAGCCAGCTTTGCCCTCGGTACTCTCTTCGGCACTGCCCTGAAATCCTTCGACGACCTCGCGCCGTTCAGCAACGCCGTCACCGGAGTACTGGCCCGCTGGATCAGCGAGGCCGAAGGAACAGGCCCACAGCGGTCCGACGCCCGCGAGCGGGTCTTCGCCGTACTCGACCAGGCCG
Source organism: Streptomyces sp. NPDC028910 (assembly GCF_055564955.1). NCBI lineage: Bacteria > Bacillati > Actinomycetota > Actinomycetes > Kitasatosporales > Streptomycetaceae > Streptomyces > Streptomyces sp. NPDC028910. Next base: position 149,512 of record NZ_JBVHVF010000008.1, read on the forward strand.
ACACACTCGCCCACGAAGCGGGGCTCGGCGGCGCTCTCGGCGAGGACCGGCTGCTGCCCTCCGGCTTCCGAGCCCGGCTGCGCACCTTCGCCGCCGGACTCGACCGGTCACCCGGCGAAGCCGAAGCCGGACTCCAGCGTCTCGACGAGCACCAGCTGTCCGGGCTCTACGAGGAGAGCACAGCGGCGGCCCGGATGGCGGTACGCGTGGTGCGCTGGCTCGCCGCCCCCGCACCGATGGTGGAGTCGGTCCCCCAAGGGGTGCGCGAGCACCTCGCGTCCTGGGGCTGGGTCGACCGCGCCCTCTCGGTCCTCGCCGAAGGAGACCCTGAGCGGGACCCGGTCCTGGGGCAGGCGTACCACCGTCTGATAGGAGCCGCCCGGGCCCGGCGGGAAAGGATCGACGAGCAGTTCGCGGCGAGGCTGGCCGCGTGGACGGAGTACGCCTGTCAGCAGGCCCGCGGTGGCGCCCTGCTGATCGAGGACGTCCTGGCCAAGGCTGCGGCGCCGCTCGCCCTCGACGCCTCCCGGCCGCTGATTCTCGTGCTCGATGGAATGAGTTCTGCCGTCGCCGCACAGCTCGGCGCCGAGCTGGACCGGCGGGTGTGGACCGAGATCGTTCCCAAACCCGAGGCGGAAGGCGGCCCGGTACGCCAGGCCGCCGTCGCCATGCTGCCGACCGTCACCACCATCAGCCGCGCCTCGCTGCTCAGCGGTACGCCCACAAGCGGCGGTCAGTCAGTCGAGGACGCGGGCTTCGCCGCCTTCTGGAGGCGGCGGCACAGGTCCGCCGTCCTGTTCCACAAAGGTGAGTTCGAAGGGGAGGCAGGACACCGCCTCGCCCCCGAGCTGCTGGACGCGCTCGCCTCGGACAAGGTCGTGGCCGTCGTTCTCAACACCATCGACGAAGCGCTCGACCACGGGCAGCAGGGCACACGCACCAGGTGGCACCTCAAGGACGTCAACAAACTGCCCGATCTACTCAACGCGGCCCGTGACTACGGCCGTCCGGTCCTGATGGTCTCCGACCACGGCCACGTCATCGACCGCACTCCGGCCGGGCAGGGACCGGTCTCCGCACCCGGCGCTGAGTCGGCCCGGTGGCGGACCGGCCTGGCGGTGGACGGCGAGGTGGTCCTCTCCGGCCCACGAGTCCTGGAAGGCGGCGGCACGGCCGTCCTCCCCTGGCGGGAGGACATTCGTTACACGCCCCGCAAGGCCGGCTACCACGGCGGGGCCTCCCTCGCGGAGGTGACCGTCCCGGTGATCACGCTGGTGCCGTCCGCGGAACTCATTCCCACCGGCTGGACGATCTTGCCAGCCGAGGACATCGCGCCCGCGTGGTGGCGCTCCCGTACGGTTGCCGCCGAACCGGAGACCGATCGGACGGCAGCCAAGAAGACGCGCAAACCCGCGCCCGTCGAGGACGAAGAGGGCCTTTTCGCCCGACGCGAGGTGGTCACGGGGGTCAGTACGCTCGGCGAGAAGGCCGTGGCCACCGCCCAGTTCAGGGCTCAGCGCGAGTTTGTCCGGCACGCCCCGTCCGAGACGGCGGTCGCAGCCGTCCTCGACGCGCTTGCCGAGGCCGGCGGGAAACTGTCGCCCGGCGCCGTAGCGGCGGCCGCGCAGACGGCCACGGGCAAATCGCAGCGGAACCCCGAGAGGTTCGTCACCGTACTCCAGCGGCTCCTCAACATCGACGGCTACGCGGTGGTCAGCCTCATCGAGGCGGGCCGGACCGTAGAACTGAACAAGACGCTGCTCGAGCAGCAGTTCTTCGGGACGGAACAGCGATGACGCATCCTCAGGAGGTCAGCGCGGCCCGGCGGCGGGACGTGGTCGACGCGCTCCGCCGCGGCACCGTTCCCCAGGCCGGGCTGGACCTCTTCGCGGTCGGCCTGGACCGGTTCACGGCTGCCCTCGACGACGATCTGGCAACTGCTGCACGTGGTGGCGCCGCGTTCCACGCGATCCGCGGCGAGTACGGCTCCGGCAAGACGTTCTTCGCCCGCTGGCTCGCGGAGCGCGCCAAGCGGGCCGGCCTCGCGACCAGCGAAGTGCAGATCTCGGAGACGGAAACTCCGCTGCACCGTCTGGAGACCATCTACCGCAGGCTCACCGAGCGATTGACCACCGCTACGCATCAGCCAAGCGCTCTTCGCGCCGTCATCGACTCGTGGTTCTACACGCTGGAGGAAGAGCTCCTCGACGAGGGCAAGATCGACGAGGACGACGAAGAGGCCCTGGCTCAGGCCGTGGACGAACTGATGGAGCGGCGGCTAGCGGACGTCGCTCGTACGACGCCTGCCTTCTCTGCTGCCTTGCGCGGCTATCGCCAAGCCGTGTCCGCCAGCGACGGAGCCACCGCCGAGGCCTTGATCGCCTGGCTCGGCGGACAGAAGTCGGTGGCAGCCTCCGCCAAGCGTGCGGCGGGCGTACGAGGCGACCTCGACCACTTCGCGGCCCTGGGCTTTCTCCAGGGTCTGCTGACCGTCCTGCGCGACTGCGGTCACCCTGGCCTGCTCCTCGTACTGGACGAGGTCGAGACGCTGCAGCGCGTGCGCGGGGACGTCCGCGAGAAGAGCCTCAACGCCCTGCGACAGCTCCTCGACGAGATCGACGCCGGGCGCTTCCCCGGGCTGTTCCTCGTCATCACCGGCACCCCTGCCTTCTACGACGGACAGCAAGGCGTCCAGCGCCTGCCACCGCTGGCCCAGCGGCTCGCCACCGACTTCACCACCGACCCGCGATTCGACTCCCCCAGGGCGGTCCAGCTGCGCCTGCCGGGTTTCGACCTGGCTGGACTCGGTGAACTCGGCCGCAACGTCAGAGAGGTGTACGCGGGTGTCGCCCGCCACCCGGCGCGCGTTTCCGAGCGGGTGGACGATGTCTACCTCGGCGAACTGGCCACGGCGGTCACGGGCGGTCTCGGCGGCAAGGTGGGCGTTGCCCCCAGGATCTACCTGCGCAAACTGGTGGCCGACGTATTGGACCGGGTCGACGAGCACGAGGACTTCGACCCGCGCCGCCACTACGCACTCACCGTCCGCAGCTCGGAGCTCAACGACGTGGAACGCAACGCGGCGGCAGGGAACGCGGATGACATCGAGCTGGAGCTGCCGTGAGCCCGGTCGACGACCTTGATCCGGTGCTGACGCATCACATCGTCAACAGCCTTGGGTGGAAGGGGCTCAGGCCGCTCCAGGAATCGTCCATCGAGCCGCTGATGGCCGGTGAGGACGCCGTTCTCCTCGCGCCGACGGCCGGCGGCAAGACGGAGGCCGCGGCCTTCCCACTGCTGTCCCGGATGACGAGACAGGGCTGGAAGGGCACGTCGGTCCTCTACGTCTGCCCGCTGAAGGCCCTGCTCAACAACCTCCTGCCCCGCCTCGAAACGTACACGGGATGGATCGGTCGCACCGCGGCCCTGTGGCACGGAGACGTGGCCGCTGGCCGCCGCCGGCGCATCCTCAGTGAGCGACCTGATGTCCTGCTCACAACCCCCGAGTCGCTGGAGGCGATGCTGGTCAGTGTCAATGTCGACCACAGGACCTTCTTCGCCGGACTGCACACCGTCGTGGTCGACGAGGTCCACGCCTTCGCGGGGGACGACCGGGGATGGCACCTGCTGGCAGTCTTGGAACGCCTCCAGCGTGTCGTAGGTCGCCCTGTGCAGCGGGTCGGGCTCTCGGCGACGGTCGGCAACCCGGAGGAGCTGCTTCACTGGCTGCAAGGCTCCGCGGCAGGCACGCGGCCCGCTCGCGTCGTTGCCCCGCATCTTGCCGACCCGGTTCCTTCCGGGCCGCCCCCCGGAGATGTGCAACTGGACCACGTGGGTTCTCTCGACAATGCAGCCACTGTCATCGCTGCCCTTCACCAGGGCGAGAAGCGCCTGGTGTTCTGCGAGGCCCGGCGTACTGTCGAGGAGCTGGGTGAGAAACTGCGGCTGCGAGGCGTGACGACCTTCCTCTCCCACGCATCCCTGTCTCTGGACGAACGCCGCCGCGCTGAGGAGGCGTTCGCCGAGGCACGCGACTGCGTCATCGTCTCGACCAGCACGCTGGAACTCGGCATCGACGTAGGCGACCTCGATCGGGTCATCCAGATCGATGCCCCGGCCTCGGTGGCGTCGTTCCTGCAGCGGCTCGGACGCACCGGACGGCGGGCCGGCACCACGCGTAACTGTCTCTTCCTCGCCCTGAGCGAAGAAGGCCTGCTCGCAGCAGCCGCACTGCTCCTGCAATGGTCCCGTGGCTGGGTCGAACCGGTCATCGCTCCGCCCGAGCCGCGCCACATCGTCGCCCAGCAGCTACTCGCGCTCTGCTTGCAGGAACACCGGGTCGGCGACCAGGTCTGGCAGCAATGGTGGAACGGCCTGGGCCTGTTCGGCAGCGGGGCGGAGCCGATCGTGCGCCACCTGGTGGACAACGGCTACCTCGACCAGGACGGCGGCATGTTGTTCATCGGTCCGGAAGCGGAACGACGCTTCGGTCACCGGCACTTCATGAACCTCACCGCAGTCTTCACCGCCCCTCCGGAGTTCACCGTCCTCAACGGCCGTACTGAGATCGGCAGGACCGATCCCGACCTGCTGACCGAGGAGGTCCAGGGGCCGCGCAAGCTGCTGCTCGCCGGGCGTAGCTGGCTCGTGACGTACATCGACTGGAGCCGCAAGCGCTGTTTCGTCGAGCCCGCTGATGGAGGCGGTAAGGCGAAATGGAGCGGCTCGGGATTCCCCCGGGTCGCATCCTTCGAGCTCACAAGAGCGATGCGGGATGTCCTGCTGGGTGTGGACCCCGAGGTCACACTCACGAAGCGAGCGGTTGCCGCACTCGAAGAGGCCCGAGAGCGGTACCTGGAGTACGTACACCCGGGCGGCACGCTGATCAGTCGCCGAGGTGAAGGGGACGTCCGTTGGTGGACGTGGGCGGGCCACCGGACCAACGCGACCCTCGCCTCGACACTCTCATCGGTGACGGCTCCGGGCCAGCGCGTGACCGACCAGTGGATCCGGCTCCGCGAGGACGTCACCGCCCAGCAGTGGAGGTTGGCGGCGACGGAAAGCGTCGGGATGCTGTGCCTGCCGGAGGTGAGCGAGCGTGCCGTGCGGGGCCTTAAATTCTCGGAGGCACTGCCGCCGCGCCTGGCTCAGGCCACGCTCGCGGCACGGCTCGCCGACGAGGACAGTGCGCGCAGGGTATTGGGGGAATCTGCCAGGTTCGTCGTCAAGGCAGACTGGGCATGACGCATCCGGCTTGGGAAAACAGGGCGAGCCGTGACCTGATGGTCACGGCTCGCCCAAGCCTTTCGGCCAAGTGTCCGAGGGGGGACTTGAACCCCCACGCCCGATAAAGGGCACTAGCACCTCAAGCTAGCGCGTCTGCCATTCCGCCACCCGGACAAGGTGTCTGTCTCGCGTCCCTCGCGGGCCGTTCCGACGTGGAAAACATTACCAAACATTCCGGGGTCCCCGATCACACCCCCCTGGCGGCCGGGATCGCCCTTGGGGACGGCGGCCCGAGGCGGGAGGATGGGGAGGCAGTCGGTACCGATCAGTGGGAGGAAGCAGCGTGAGCGAGTCGAGCGCGGGCAGGACCGTCTCCGGCGAGGACGAGGTCGTCGACCTCTGCCGGGACCTCATCCGGATCGACACCAGCAACTACGGAGACCACTCGGGCCCGGGGGAGCGCAAGGCGGCCGAGTGGGTCGCCGAGAAGCTCGCCGAGGTCGGGCTGGAGCCGCAGATCTTCGAATCGCACAAGGGGCGCGCCTCGACCGTGGCGCGGATCGAGGGAGAGGACCCCTCCCGGCCGGCGCTGCTGATCCACGGGCACACCGACGTGGTTCCGGCCAACGCCGCCGACTGGACGTACGACCCCTTCGCGGGCGAGATCGCCGACGGCTGTGTGTGGGGCCGCGGCGCCGTCGACATGAAGGACATGGACGCGATGACTCTGGCCGTCGTACGCGACCGCATGCGCAGCGGGCGCAAGCCCCCGCGGGACATCGTGCTGGCCTTCCTCGCCGACGAGGAGGCCGGCGGCATCTACGGGGCCCGGCACCTCGTCGACAAGCACCCCGGACTGTTCGAGGGCGTCACCGAGGCGATCGGCGAGGTCGGCGGCTTCTCCTTCACGGTGAACGAGAACCTGCGGCTCTACCTCGTGGAGACGGCCCAGAAGGGCATGCACTGGATGCGGCTCACGGTGGAGGGCACCGCGGGCCACGGCTCCATGACCAACAACGACAACGCCATCACGGAGCTGTGCGAGGCCGTGGGGCGGCTCGGCCGCCACCAGTGGCCGGTGCGCGTGACCAAGACCGTACGGAGCTTCCTGGACGAGCTCTCGGACGCGCTCGGCACCCCCCTGGACCCGGACAACATGGACGCCACGCTCGCCAAGCTCGGCGGCATCGCCAAGATGGTCGGTGCGACGCTGCGCAACTCGGCCGCCCCGACGATGCTCGGCGCCGGCTACAAGGTCAACGTCATCCCCGGCCAGGCGACGGCCCACGTCGACGGCCGCTTCCTGCCGGGCTACGAGGACGAGTTCTTCGCCGACCTGGACCGGATCCTCGGCCCGCGCGTGAAGCGGGAGGACGTACACGGCGACAAGGCGCTGGAGACGGACTTCGACGGCCGGCTGGTGGACGCCATGCAGGGCGCCCTGAAGGCCGAGGACCCGATCGCGCGCGCGGTCCCGTACATGCTCTCCGGCGGCACGGACGCCAAGTCCTTCGACGACCTCGGCATCCGCTGCTTCGGCTTCGCGCCGCTGCAGCTGCCGCCGGAGCTGGACTTCGCCGGGATGTTCCACGGCGTGGACGAGCGGGTGCCGGTGGACGGACTCAAGTTCGGCGTGCGGGTGCTCGACCGGTTCATCGACAACGCCTGAGATTCGGGAACGTGTGCGCATTTCACTGAGAAGAGTGAATGCACTCATACGCTCGTAGCCCCGGTGATCCCTCCTCGTTACAGGTGTTGCGGTCCGCGGCTGGGACCGCATTGCCTACTAGGAGGAACAATGATCAAGAAGGTTGTCGCCGCTGCGGCTGCCACTGGTGGCCTGGTGCTCGCGGGTGCCGGTCTGGCCCACGCCGACGCGGGCGCCCAGGGTGCGGCCATCGGTTCGCCCGGTGTCCTGTCCGGCAACATGCTGCAGGTCCCCGTTCACATCCCCGTGAACGTGTGCGGCAACACGGTCACCATCATCGGCCTGCTGAACCCGGCCTTCGGCAACACCTGCGTCAACGCCTGACGCGTCTGAAGTCTTGGGCCCCGGAGCGCATTCCAGCGCTCCGGGGCCGCTGGGCATTCCAGCCCGATCGATCATCTTCGGCGCACCGGCAGGGGAGCCGAAGCGCCGACGCACACACCAGGGGACGAGTTCACGATGCGACGACCGGTACAGGTCACCAGGAAGACCCTGATCACGATGGCGGCCGCGGGGGGTGTCCTCGCGATGGGCGGAGGTTACGCACACGCGGACTCCGGAGCCTCCGGCCAGGCCGCGAATTCCCCGGGCGTGGCGTCCGGGAACAATGTCCAGGCTCCCGTGGACGCACCGGTGAACGTGTGCGGCAACACGGTCAACATCATCGGCCTGCTGAACCCGGCCTTCGGGAACGGCTGTTCCAACGGTGCGGACCGCGGGGGCGAGCCGGGGAACCCCGGCCAGCCCGGTAACCCGGGCAACCCGGGCACTCCGGGTCACCCTGGAAACCCGGACAATCCGGGTCAACCTGGGAACCCCGGAAACCCCGGTCACCCCGGAAACCCCGGCACACCGGACCACCCCGGAAACCCCGGCACCCCCGGTACTCCGGGCCACCCCGGAAACCCGGGAGGCGGCGACGACGAACCGTGCGACGACCACCCGGAGCACCCGGATCACCCGGACACGCCCCGCACGCCGGACAAGCCCGTTGCCCCGGGTACGGACACCCGCCCGGACCCGGGCCCGGTCACGCCGGTCACGCCCGTCACGCCCGTCACGCACCCCGCCCAGGGGCCCGGCGTGAGCGTCGCCGCCCCCGCCCCGTCGGGACCGGCGGTTCTCGCCGCGACCGGTGGCGCTGACGTCCTCACCGCGGGCCTCCCGCTCGCCGGCGGCCTGCTGCTGGCGGGCACCGTGCTCTACCGGCGGGCCCGCAACGCCGCCTGACGGCTGTTCACGACGCGGGCCCCGCCCCCGGGGCCCGCGTCACCAGGTCGCGCGGACCTGGCGGATGATCCGGCGGCGCAGTCGCACACGGCGGCTGCCGTCCCGGTGCAGGCTCAGCCGGTCGAGTTCCCAGTTCCCGTACTCGGCATGATCGGTCAGCAGGCGGGTCGCCTCCTTGCGAGGAACGCCGCGGGGCACGTACACGTCGACAAATTCGTATTCCGGCATCGCATCTATTGTGCGGGCAGAGCCCAGGTACGGATAGCGTCTCCTCTATGTCTGATGCCGCTCTGCCCACTGTTGCCGAGGTACGCGCCGCCGCCGAGGCGGTCAAGGCCGCGCTCGACCGCCACCTCGCCGCGGTCGAGCGCAGGATCGGGGACGAGGACCCGGACGTCTACGCCGCGTTCAACGAACTCGCCGCCGCGGCCGAGGAGTACGACGAACTCCTCTACGACCGCTACGACGAGGTCACCCCCTTCGAGATCCCCACGCCCGAGGACGCCGTCCCGTACACCGGGCCCGCCGAGCCCGCCGCCTTCAGCGTGCTCATCCGCCGCGACTACGCCGTGGTCGAACCGCAGCGGCTGATCGCCCAGGCCGAGCGGATCGCCGCGCACGACCGGGACGCCGAGCTCGTCCCCGACAGCGGCACCGCCGACGCGCTGGGCGTCCTCTTCGGGGAGTACGAGCCCGACGAGATCGCCTCCCGCTTCAAGGACTTCGGGCTGGAGGAAGGTGATTCCACGCTCTGGATCGCGGCCTCGGAGGAGATGGCGGAACCGGGGGAGTGGCTGAACTCGCCCTTCGGGCACATCGATCAGCAGGACGTCCTGCACCGGTTCGACGTCAGCTCCGTCTTCGACGAGGACACCGACGAGTTCGACGAGGACGAGGACGAGGACCGGCACGACAGCGACGACGAGGACGAGACCGCCCAGCCGGGGCTGGCCCCGGCCTGATCGCGGCCCGACGCCTGCCGGAGGAACACCGTGGGCCCCGCCCCGCCCCATGGGACGGGGCGGGGGCCACGGGCAGGGCCTACGCCGGCTGCTCGCCCGCCGCCGCGAGCGCGGTCAGCAGACCCGTCAGCCGGGTCGTACGCGGCTTCGGCAGCACTTCCGCCACCGCGCGCGCCAGCGCCTGGTCGACGCCGTGCACGATGGACAGGTGCCGCTCGGCCCGCCCGAAGGCCGTGTAGACCCAGTCCCGCGACAGGGCCTGCGCCGCGTCCCCCGGCAGCACCACGACCACGGCCGGCCAGCGCGTGCCCACGGCCTGGTGCGCCGTCACCGCCCAGCCATGCCGCACCTGCGACTCCACCAGCTCCTTCGGTACGACGACCCGTACGCCCGCGCGGTCCAGGTGCAGCCCCTGCGCGTCGGCCGACACCACCCGGGCCGGCAGCGCCCGCCCCGGGGACGGCACGTGGACGACCCGGTCACCGGGATCGAAGCCGCCGAACCGGCCGGGACCTGGGTTGAGCCGCTCCTTGAGGGCCGCGTTCAACGCCCGGGTCCCCGCGGAGCCGCCGTGCCCCGGGGTGATCACCTGCACGCTGTCCGCCGGGATCCCGAAGGCCCGCGGCACCGACTCGGCCACGAGTTGGACGGCCCGGTGCACGGCCTCCCCGGCGTCCCGCACCGGGACGATGACGACCTCCTTGCCGGGGGCGTCGACCTGGTTCAGCTCCCCGATGCCGACCCCCGAGACGAGTTCGCCGAGGGGACCGGGGTCCGGGGTGCGGGAGACCACCTGGGGGCAGGTACGGGCCGCCAGCACATCGGCGAACACCCGTCCGGACCCGGCGGATCCGAGCACTCCGGGGTCGCCGGAGAGCACCAGCCGGGCCCCGTCCGGGACGGATTCCACCAGCGCGGCCGCGGTCTCCACGTCCAGCTGCGGCGCGTCCACCACCACGAGCAGGTCCAGCGCGAGCTGCCCGTCCGCGTCCCGCCCGGGCCCTTCGGCCCCGGACAGCAGCCCCGCCACGGTCACCGAGTCCGGGCCGCCGGGGGCGTGCGCGGCCAGGCAGGCGCGCAGGCCCAGCTCCCGGGCCGCCGCCACCAGGGCGAACGGCTCGGCGCGGGCGGCCTCGCCGCCGGTGTGCGTGACCAGGCCGTGGCCCGCGACCGTACGGATCAGCTCGGCGGCGGACGGATTCGGCGCGGCCGCGGCTGCCTGCTCCCAGTCCGCCGGGCCTTCGAAGGTGTTGGCGAGCCGGGCCAAGCCGTCGGCCAGGCTCTCCTCGGCCATGGCGGACCCTTCCAGGCCCACCAGGATCCTCCCCCGGACCTCCTCCGGGGGGACCCCCGGGGGCTGTTCCGTACCTTCGGCGTATTCGGCGTATTCACCGGCCTGCGGGCCGAGGGGCTCGTGGAAGACCAGCACCGAGCCCTCGGCGATGGCCTGTTCCAGGGCCCCGGCCGGATCCGGTACGCCGTACTGGGCCAGGGCCTTCTCCAGAACCGGCGCCTCCAGCGCGGTGTGCCCCTTGAGCCCGGCCTGGGCCAGCAGCCAGCCCACCAGGACGGCGGTGCGGCGCTCGTCCCCCGGACCGGCCTCGGGGCCCAGCAGGGCCCGGGCGAAGCCGTCCGCCTGGGCCGGGCGCACGGCGGGGACGGCCAGCAGCCGCCAGGGGTTCTCGGCGAGCTGTTCGGCGGCGCCCTCGCCCAGGGCCGCCGCGGCAGCGCCGGCCAGGGCCTCGGGGGCGCCACCGCGGGCCAGTACGGCCCGTACGCCGTCTACGGCATCGGCGGAGGGAGCCGCAACGGCCGCCGCCGGGACGGGAGAGTGCGGTGCCGGCGGCGCGGGGGCCGCCTTGCGGGGCGCGGCCGGGGCCTCGTCGAAGTACACGGCGGGGGGCTTCGCTCCGCTCTCCACGGCCCGGACGGCGGCCAGCAGGTCGGCGGCCTTTCCGCTGAGCTTCGCCCCCGCCTCGACGGGTCCTTCCCGCTCGGCCTTGCGCCGGGCGATCCGTTCCCGCTCGATCTTCTGCGCGGCCAGCTCGGCCTGGGCCTCGCTCAGCCCGGTGCCAGCAGCGGGCTCAGCAGGCGCGGCGGGCTCGGCCCCGGCCCCCCCGTCACCGGCCCCACCTTCATCGGAGGCCTCGGCTTCGCCGTGCGCGGAGCCGTCCGGCCCCTCGTCCGGCCCCTCGACCGGCCCTGCGGGGCTTTCCCCCACCGCGCCCCTTCCCGAAACCGGGGCTCCGCCCCGGACCCCGTCGGCGTCCTCGCCCGGCGCCTGCGGCGCGGCCCCGGCCGGTACGTCCGGCTCCTGCGGGGCAGCGGCGGCCCGTACCTGCGCTTCCTCCGCGGCGGCGGCATCGGCTTGGCGGTCCGTACTCACAGCGTGCTCCAGTCCTGATCGGGGTAGCGGTGCACCGGAGCCGAAACATCGTCCAGCGCCCGGCAGATCTCCTCGGGAAGACTAAGGGCCTCCACCGACAACGCCGCCGCGAGCTGCGCCGATGTCCGCGCGCCCACGATCGGCGCGACCACCCCCGGCCGGTCCCGGATCCACGCCAGGGCCACCTGGAGCGGGGTCACGGCCAGCCCCTGGGCCGCCGTCGCCACGGCGTCCACGATCCGGCCCGCCGCCTCGTCGAGGTACGGGTCCACGAAGGCGGCCAGGGACTCCGAGGCCCCCCGGGAGTCCGCCGGGGTGCCGTCCCGGTACTTGCCCGTCAGCACCCCGCGCCCCAGCGGGGAGGAGGGCAGCAGACCGACGCCGAGGTCCAGCGCGGCCGGCAGCACCTCCCGTTCCACGCCCCGCTGGAGGAGGGAGTACTCCATCTGCGTCGAGGCGAGACGGGTCCGTATCCCGGGGGCCGCGAGCTGCCAGGTCGCCGCCTTCGCCAACTGCCAGCCGCAGAAGTTCGACACCCCCGCGTACCGGGCCCGGCCACTGCTCACGGCGATGTCCAGCGCCTGCAGGGTCTCCTCCAACGGGGTCCCGGGATCGAAGGCGTGCACCTGCCAGAGGTCCACGTAATCGGTGCCCAGCCGCTCCAGCGAGGCGTCCAGGGCGGCGAGCAGGTGCCCCCGCGAGCCGTCGAACCGCCGGTCCGGGTCCGGCACGCCGCCCGCCTTGGTCGCGATCACCAGGTCCCGGCGCGGGACGAGTCCGCCCACCAGTCGCCCGAGGAGGTACTCCGCCTCGCCGTCGCCGTAGACGTCGGCGGTGTCGACGAGCGTGCCGCCCGCCTGCCAGAAGGTCTTCACCTGCTCGGCGGCGGCTTCCTCGCCGGTGTCGCGGCCCCAGGTGAGGGTGCCGAGGCCGATCCGGGAGACGCGCAGTCCGGTGCGGCCGAGATGCCTCTGCTCCATGAGCGCTGAGACTACTGGGGCGCTGACGTGAAGGACCCTGGCGCGCTACAGTCCCCGCAGACCTACGTTACTGATCGGTAAACCGGTAAGGGGACGACACATGCGGCTCGGCATCAATCTCGGTTACTGGGGCGCGGGCATGGACGCCGACAACCTCGCCGTCGCCCAGGAGGCCGACCGCCTCGGCTACGACGTCTGCTGGGCCGCCGAGGCTTACGGATCCGACGCCCCGACCGTGCTCGCCTGGGTCGCCGCCCAAACCGAGCGCATCGACGTGGGCTCGGCGATCCTCCAGATCCCGGCCCGGCAGCCCGCGATGACCGCCATGACCGCGGCCACCCTCGACTCCCTCACCAAGGGCCGCTTCCGGCTCGGCCTCGGCGTCTCCGGCCCCCAGGTGTCCGAGGGCTGGTACGGCGTCAAGTTCGACAAGCCGCTCGCCCGGACCCGTGAGTACGTGGAGATCGTCCGCAAGGCGATGAGCCGCGAGCGGCTCTCGTACGAGGGCGAGCACTGGACCCTGCCGCTGCCGGGCGGCCCGGGCAAGCCGCTCAAGCTGACCGTGCACCCCGAGCGCGAGCACATCCCGCTCTACATCGCCGCCATCGGACCGAAGAACCTCGAGCAGACCGGGGAGATCGCCGACGGCGCACTGCTGATCTTCCCGGCCGCCGAGCACCTGGAGGCCACCGCGCTCACCCACATCCGGGCGGGCCGCGAGAAGGCCGGACTGACCATGGACGGCTTCGACGTCTGCCCGACCGTGCCGCTGGCCGTCGGCGAGGACGTGAACGCGCTCGCGGACATGTTCCGCCCGTACACCGCCCTGTACGTGGGCGGCATGGGCAGCCCGAAGCAGAACTTCTACAACCAGCTGGCCCGGCGCATGGGCTACGAGAAGGAAGCCGCCGAGATCCAGGACAAGTACCTGGCGGGCGACAAGGACGGCGCGGCCGCGGCCGTCCCGCACTCGCTGATCGACTCGACCACGCTGCTCGGCCCGGTCGGGCGGATCGCGGACGGGATGCGGGCCTACGCGGAGGCCGGGGTCACCACCCTCACGCTGGCCCCGGCCGGATTCACCCTGGACGAGCGGATCGCCGCACTGCGCGCCGGCACCGAGGCGCTGGAGCTCGCGGGAGTGGCCTGAACCGCGGACACGGGCCCTGCGGCCGTGGTGGGGGCTCGGGGGTCTTCCCCGCCACGGCCGACACAGCCAACAACGCTCCGGGCGCCCGCCAGGTTACGCGTGGCGGTCCATCCGCTCGTTTCCTTCATTCGGACGAGTAACGCGACCTATCGGTTGCCCGCCCCGCCCACCGGCGTTTGACTCGTCGCATGCTCTCTGCCCGCAGCCTGTTCCAGGAGATCGTCGACAACGACGACTCCTTCCAGCTGTTCTGCTCCATCGCCGCCAGCGGGGAGACCCAGGGCGGCTGGGAGAACGCCCGTATCGCGGCCCTGGTGCCGGACGCCATGCGCGACCTCGCGCCCAAGATCACCCGACATGGCGCCGACGAGGACAAGCACGGCCGGATCTTCCAGGCCCTGCTCCGCAAGCGCGGCCTGCCCGCCGTCCCGGTACCGCCCGAGACCGACTACACGATGCTGCTGGAGCGCCGCGGCATCGGCCTCGCGCACGACAAGCTGCGCCGCGAGGAGGCACTGACCGAGGAGGACATCGTCGTCTACCTCGCGCACAGCCGCGTCACCGAACAGCGCGCCGCCGACCAGATGGACATGCTGGTCAAGTACTTCGGCGACCACCCGGAGGTGGGCAAGGCCATCCACATGATCAGCAACGACGAGGACAACCACCTCGCCTACTGCCACGAGGAACTGCTCCGGCTGGCCCGTGCGGGCCACGCCCGGACCATCCACCGGGTGCTCCGGGAGAGCGCGCTCGCCGAGATCGGCGTCTACCGCGACGTGAGCCTCGCCGTCATGGACCACATGGGACGGCTGCTGCGCTGGCCCACCCCGAAGGCGGCCGCGCTCGCCGCCGGCATCCGCGGGATGTACGCGTACGAGCGGTTCAGCGGCTGGCACCGGATGGTGAGACTGCGGATGCCGGAGCGCCGCGACGCGCTGGGCGGCGCGCCGAGCACCGCGCCCGAGTTCGCGTAGCGGTGCGGGGGCCGTTCACGGCACCGGCCCCCGCAGACAGGACCGGACCGGACCGGACCTACAGCCAGCCCCGGCGCTTGAACATGCGGTGCAGGCCCAGGCACAGGGCCGCCATGAGCACGACCACCGCCGGATAGCCCCAGGTCTGCCGCAGCTCCGGCATGTCGTCGAAGTTCATCCCGTAGATCCCCGCCACCATCGTGGGGACGGCCGCCATCGCCGCCCAGGCCGAGATCTTGCGCATGTCGTCGTTCTGCCGGACGCCCATCTGCGCGAGGTGCGCCGCGAGCGCGTCCGACAGCAGCCGGTCCAGGCCCTCGATGTACTCGTTCGCCCTCGTCAGGTGGTCGGCGACGTCACGGAAGAACGGCTGGGCGTGCTCGTGGACGAAGGGCACCTGCCCGAAGGCGAGCCGGTCCATCGGCTGGAGCAGCGGGCTCGTGGCCCGCCGGAACTCCAGCACCTGCCGCTTGAACCCGTAGATCCGGGCGGCGGTGTTCTTGCTGTCCGAGGCGTTCGGGGCGAAGACGTCGGCCTCCAGCTCCTCCAGGTCCGCCTGGAGCTCGGCCGCCACCTCGATGTAGTGGTCCACCACCGCGTCGGACACCGCGTACAGCACCGCCGTCGGGCCGTGCCGCAGTACGTCGGGCTCCTGCTCCAGCCGGCGGCGTACGGCGGCCAGCGGGGCCCCCTCGCCGTGCCGGACCGTGACGACGAACGAGTCGCCGACGAACACCATCAGCTCGTCCGTGGTCACCGTGTCCGCGGCCTCGTCGTACACCACCGGCTTCAGGACGACGAACAGCGAATCGTCGTACACCTCCAGCTTCGGGCGCTGGTGCGCGGTGAGCGCGTCCTCCACCGCCAGCGCGTGCAGCGCGAACTCCTGGCGGACGTGGTCGAATTCCTCCGCCGACGGCTCGTGCATGCCGACCCAGAGGAAGGCGTCACCGGTCGCCCGCGCCTCGTCGAGGGCATCCGAGAAGTCTTCCGGTCCCTCGGTGCGGCGGCCGTCCCGATAAATCGCGCAGTCCACAATCACGCGGCGCATTCTTCCCTGCCCACGGCCCGCCCGCACGCCCGCGTCACGGCATACGCTGGCCTCCATGGCCACGCTGATCCTCGTACGACACGGGCGGTCCACCGCCAACACCGCTGGGCTGCTCGCCGGATGGACCCCGGGAGTGGCCCTCGACGAGCGCGGCGCCGAGCAGGCCGCCGCGCTGCCCGGGCGGCTGGCGGGGGTGCCGCTCGCCGCAGCCGTCACCAGCCCGCTGCAACGCTGCCGGGAGACCCTCGCACCCCTGATGGCCGCCAGGCCGGAGCTGGAACTGCACACCGACGAGCGGATCGGCGAATGCCACTACGGCGACTGGTCGGGCCGCAAACTCTCCGAACTCTCCGACGAACCGCTGATGAAGATCGTCCAGCAGCACCCGTCGGCGGCCGCCTTCCCCGGCGGCGAGTCCATGCGCGCCATGCAGGCACGCGCCGTGGACGCCGTACGGGACTGGAACGCGCGGATCGAGGAGGAGCACGGGAGCGACGCCGTCTTCCTGATGTGCTCGCACGGAGACGTCATCAAGTCCCTTGTCGCGGACGCGCTGGGCATGCACCTGGACCTCTTCCAGCGCATCCACGTCGACCCCTGCTCGGTGACCGCCATCCGGTACACGCCCACCCGGCCGTTCATGTTCCGGCTCGGCGACACCGGGGACTTCGGCTCGCTCGTACGCCGTCCGGCCGCACCGGAACCCGTCGCGTCGGACAAAGAAGCCGAAGACGCGGGGAACGCGGTCGTGGGGGGCGGCGCGGGCGCGGCCTGATCGGGCGGCGCAGTAGGGTGGACGGGCCAACACAAGGGCGCAGACCTGCCCCTGCCGCCGAGACTTGGAGACTGGACGTGCCCCGTCAGGTGTTCCTCTACGACCCCCCGGACCGCTTCGTGGCCGGCACGGTCGGTCTGCCGGGGCGCCGTACGTTCTTCCTGCAGGCCTCCGCCGGCCCCCGCGTCACCAGCGTCTCCCTGGAGAAGACCCAGGTCGCCGCGCTGGCGGAGCGGATGGACGAGCTGCTGGACGAGGTCGTACGGCGGACCGGCGGCAATGCCCCGGTCCCGGCCGTCGCCCCCGCCGAGGCCACCGACACCGCACCGCTGGACGTCCCGGTCGACGAGGAGTTCCGCGTCGGCACCATGGCCCTGGCCTGGGACGGCGAGGAACAGCGGATGATCGTCGAGGCCCAGGCGCTGGTGGAACTCGAAGCCGAGTCCGACGAGGACCTCGCCGAGGCGGAGGAGCGGCTGCTCCAGGACGAGGAGAACGGCCCGCCGATGCTGCGGGTCCGCCTCACCGGCGCACAGGCCCGGGCCTTCGCCAAGCGGGCCCTGGACGTGGTCAACGCAGGGCGCCCGCCGTGCCCGCTGTGCAGTCTGCCGCTGGACCCGGAGGGGCACGTGTGCCCGCGCCAGAACGGCTACCGGCGCCAACCGTGACGGACCTGGGGGAGTACGAGGAAATGCTCGCGAAGGGCGAGCTGACCGTCGTCGGCCGGATCCGCGAGGCGTCCAATGCCGTCCTGCTGTGCAGTGTCACGTACGACGGTGTGAGCGCCGACTGCGTGTACAAGCCGGTCAAGGGGGAACGGCCGCTGTGGGACTTCCCCGACGGGAACCTCGCCCAGCGGGAGGTCGCCGCCTACCTGGTCTCCGAGGCCACCGGGTGGGGCCTGGTGCCCACCACCGTGCTGCGCGACGGACCGTACGGCGAGGGCATGGTCCAGCGGTGGATCGACACCCCGGAGGGCGGGGCGCCCGGCGCCGAGCTGCTCGCGCTCGTCGAGGGCGAGGAGGCGGGGGAGGGCTGGAAGCCCGTCGCCCTCGCCGAGGTCGGGGAGGGCCGCACCGCCCTGCTCGTCCACGCCGACGACCCGCGGCTGCGCCGCCTCTCCGTACTCGACGCCGTGATCAACAACGCCGACCGCAAGGGCGGCCACCTGCTGACCGCGCCCGACGGACGGCTGTACGGCATCGACCACGGCGTGACCTTCCACGCCGAGGACAAACTGCGCACCCTGCTGTGGGGCTGGGCCGGGGAGCCGCTGACGGACGAGGCGCGCGAGGTGCTGGGCGGGCTGGCCGCCGAGCTGGCCGAGGGAGCCCCCCTCGCCACCCGACTGGCCGAACTGATCACGGCGGCCGAGCTGGCCGCCGTACGGGCCCGAGTGGGGCACCTGCTGCGCACCGGAACCCATCCGCTGCCGTCCGGGCAGTGGCCGGCGATCCCCTGGCCACCGGTCTGAACCGGCCATCGGCCACACGCACAGAACCGGCCCGATCGCAAGAGTGCCGATCAAGACAACAG
This sequence comes from Streptomyces sp. NPDC028910, assembly GCF_055564955.1. Taxonomy (NCBI): domain Bacteria; kingdom Bacillati; phylum Actinomycetota; class Actinomycetes; order Kitasatosporales; family Streptomycetaceae; genus Streptomyces; species Streptomyces sp. NPDC028910. Next base: position 167,493 of record NZ_JBVHVF010000008.1, read on the forward strand.
TGCAGGTCCGGTTCGTTTCCGGAACATCCGTCCGGTTAGGCTCGTGGCATGCATGCCTGGCCCGCTTCTGAGGTCCCCGCCCTTCCTGGCAAGGGCCGCGACCTCCAGATCCACGACACCGCGACCCAGGGGACGATCACCCTCGACCCCGGTCCCGTCGCCCGTATCTACGTCTGCGGCATCACCCCGTACGACGCGACCCACATCGGTCACGCGGCGACCTACAACGCGTTCGACCTCGTACAGCGCGTGTGGCTCGACACCAAGCGCCAGGTCCACTACGTCCAGAACGTCACGGACGTGGACGACCCGCTCCTGGAGCGGGCGCTGCGCGACGGCCTCGACTGGACCGAGCTGGCGGAGCGCGAGACCGCGCTCTTCCGCGAGGACATGACGGCCCTGCGGATCCTGCCGCCGCAGCACTACATCGGAGCGGTCGAGGCCATACCCGGCATCGTGCCGTTGGTCGAACGGCTGCGGGACGCGGGCGCCGCGTACGAGCTCGAGGGCGACGTCTACTTCTCGGTCGAGTCCGACCCGCACTTCGGCGGGGTCTCGAACCTCGACGCCGAGGCGATGCGGCTGCTCTCGGCGGAGCGGGGCGGCGACCCCGACCGACCGGGGAAGAAGAACCCGCTGGACCCGATGCTGTGGATGGCCGCGCGTCCGGGCGAGCCGAGCTGGGACGGCGGCTCGCTGGGCCGCGGCCGGCCGGGCTGGCACATCGAGTGCGTGGCGATCGCCCTGGACCACCTGGGCATGGGCTTCGACGTCCAGGGCGGCGGGTCGGACCTGGCGTTCCCGCACCACGAGATGGGCGCGTCGCACGCGCAGGCGCTGACGGGCGAGTTCCCGATGGCCAAGGCGTACGTGCACGCCGGCATGGTGGCGCTGCACGGCGAGAAGATGTCGAAGTCGAAGGGCAACCTCGTCTTCGTGTCGGCGCTGCGGCGCTCCGGAGTCGACCCGGTGGCGATCCGACTGGCGCTGCTGTCGCACCACTACCGGGCGAACTGGGAGTGGACGGACGCGGTGCTGGCGGATGCGGAGGCCCGGCTGGAGCGCTGGCGCGCGGCCGTGTCCCGGCCGGACGGCCTGCCGGCCGACGCGCTGGTGGAGGAGGTCCGCGAGGCCCTCTCCCGCGACCTGGACGCGCCTGCCGCGCTGGCGGCCGTGGACCGCTGGGTGGACGCCCAGAACGCCTCGGGCGGCGACGACGAATCGGCCCCGGGCCTGGTCTCCCGCACGGTGGACGCCCTCCTGGGCGTGGCCCTGTAACCAGCGGCGCCGCTGCCGGGGGCTCTGCCCCCGGACCCCCGCGCCTCAAACGCCGGCGGGGCTGAAAGATCGCCTCAAACGCCGGCGGGGCTGGATTTTCCAGCCCCGCCGGCGTTCGGCATCCCGCCGGGCGAAGCCAAACCCAGCCCCGCCGGCGTTTGAGGCGCGGGGTCCGGGGCAGCGCCCCGGGAAGCGGCCCGCACGGGCTACACCTCCGGGGGCTCCGGCGGGGTGTCGTCCTCCGGCGGCGTCACGGCCGGGGGCTGCGGCTCCTCCGCAGAGGGGTCCGGCTTGCGCTTCGGGGGGCGGGTCAGGCCGCTGGAGGTGTCCCGCAGGTACGACCCGTCACCCGGCTCGCCCCCCGCGGCGGCGGAAGGGTCGCGCCGCCGCAGGTACCGCTCGAACTCCCGCGCGATCGCGTCGCCCGACGCCTCCGGCAGGTCCGCCGTGTCCCGCGCCTCCTCCAGCGTCTGGACGTACTCCGCCACCTCGCTGTCCTCGGCGGCCAGTTGGTCCACGCCCAGCTGCCACGCCCGCGCGTCCTCCGGCAGTTCGCCCAGCGGGATCCGGATGTCGATCAGGTCCTCCAGCCGGTTCAGCAGCGCCAGCGTCGCCTTCGGGTTCGGCGGCTGCGACACGTAGTGCGGCACCGCCGCCCACAGCGACACCGCGGGGACACCCGCGTGCGTACAGGCCTCCTGCAGGATCCCCACGATGCCGGTCGGGCCCTCGTACTTGGTCTCCTCCAGGTCCATCGTCCGCGCCAGGTCCGCGTCCGAGGTGACCCCGCTCACCGGCACCGGCCGCGTGTGCGGCGTGTCCCCGAGCAGCGCGCCCAGGATGACCACCATCTCCACGCCCAGTTCGTGCGCGAAGCCGAGGATCTCGTTGCAGAACGACCGCCACCGCATGGACGGTTCGATCCCCCGGACCAGCACCAGGTCCCGCGGTTTGGCGCCGCCGATCCGGACCACCGACAGCCGCGTCGTCGGCCACGTGATCTTCCGTACCCCGTTGTCCAGCCACACCGTCGGCCGGTTGACCTGGAAGTCGTAGTAGTCCTCGGCGTCGAGCGCCGCGAACACCTCGCCCTTCCACTCCCGGTCCAGGTGTGCGACCGCACCGGAGGCCGCGTCACCCGCGTCGTTCCAGCCCTCGAACGCGGCCACCATGACCGGGTCGATCAGCTCGGGCACGCCCTCAAGCTCGATCACCCAGGTCTCCTTCCGAAGTTCCCTTGCGTACGTGGGTCAGCCTAAGCCTTGATACGACACCAGCCACAGCCCACGACAGAGGGGCGGTTCCCCTCGGAACCGCCCCTCTTCCCCACCTGCGGGAGAGCTATGCCCGGTGACCCAGCATCTCCTCGACCCGGGCGCGCACGGCCGCGTCGTCCAGGCCGCGGATCGTCACCGTCGTACGGCGGCGCAGCACGTCGTCGACCGTCTCGGCCCACTCGTTGTCCCGGGCGTAGGCGACCTGCGCCCAGATCTCCGGACCGTCCGGGTGGATGCGCTCGGCCAGCGCCGGGTCCTCGTTCGCGATCCGCGCGATGTCGAAGGCGAGCGAACCGTAGTGCGAGGCCAGGTGGCGCGCGGTCAGCGGGTCCATCCGGCTGCCCGGCTCGCGGTCCACCAGCAGCCGGTGCGCGACCGCGTTCGGGTTGGCGACACCGGGCAGCGGGACCCGGCGCACGAGGGACTTCACCGGCTCCATGTCCTCGGTCAGAGGGCTGCCCGGGAGCTTCGCCAGCTTGTCCATGACCACCCGGCCGATGTGGCGGTACGTCGTCCACTTGCCGCCGGCCACCGACAGCATGCCGCCGGCGCCCTCGGAGACCACCGTCTCGCGCTTCGCCTTCTCCACGCCGCCGGGGCCGCCGGGCAGCACCCGCAGGCCCGCGAAGGCGTACGTCATCAGCGAGCGGTCCAGGTCCGCGTTCTTCACCGAGAAGGCCGCCTCGTCCAGGATCTGCTGGATGTCGGACTCGGTGGCGCGCACGTCCGCCGGGTCGCCCTCGTAGACCTCGTCGGTGGTGCCCAGCAGCAGCTGGTCCTCCCACGGCAGGGCGAAGGTGATGCGGTACTTGTCGATCGGGGTGGCCATGGCGGCCTTCCACGGCGACTTGCGCTTCATGACGATGTGCGCGCCCTTGGAGAGGCGGATCGACGGCATCGAGTGCTTGTCCTCCATGCGCCGCAGGTGGTCCACCCACGGGCCGGTGGCGTTGAGCACGACCCGCGCGTCGACCCCGAACTCGGTGCCGTCGAGACGGTCCTTGAGCTCGGCGCCGGTGACCCGGCCCCGCGTCTTGCGCAGCCCGGTGACCTCGGCGTGGTTGAGGACGACCGCGCCGGACTCGACGGCCGCGCGGACCGTCATGACGGCGACGCGGGAGTCGTTCATCTGGTGGTCGTAGTAGACCGCGACGGCCTTGAGGTTGTCCGTCTTCAGGCCCGGGTTGTCGGCGGCGGCACGGGCCGGCGATATGACCTTGCCCATGCCGTCGCCGAAGGCGGAGAGCGCCGAGTACGCGAACACGCCCGCGCCCAGCTTCGCCGCGCCGACCGGACCGCCCTTGTAGACGGGCAGGTAGAAGGTGAGCGGGTTGACCAGGTGCGGGGCCACGTCCTTGGCCAGCACCCGCCGCTCGTGGTGGTTCTCCGCGACCAGCTTGACCGCACCGGTCTGCAGGTAGCGCAGGCCACCGTGGACGAGCTTGGATGAGGCCGAGGAGGTGGCGCCGGCGAAGTCGCCGGCGTCCACCATGGCGACCCGCAGACCCGACTGCGCGGCGTGCCAGGCCACCGAAGTGCCCAGGATTCCACCGCCGATGACCAGCAGGTCGTACGTGGCCTTCGCCAGCTGCTCACGGGTCTCGGCGCGGCTCGCGTTCGAGCCGGCGGTCGGGTGCGTGCCCAGTGCGGGAACGCTCTGCAGGCTGCTCATATCTCGTGACTCCTACTTACTCGTCGATTGCGCCGGCCGTGCGGTCAGCTGGCGTCTTCGTCGTCGACCCAGCCCATCGACCGCTCGACGGCCTTGAGCCAGCTCTTGTACTCGCGCTCCCGCTGCTCGGCGGGCATCCGCGGGGTCCACTCCGCCGCGCGGCGCCAGTTGGCGCGCAGGGCGTCGGTGTCGGGCCAGAAGCCGACGGCCAGGCCGGCGGCGTAGGCGGCGCCGAGGCAGGTGGTCTCGGCGACCATCGGGCGCACCACGGGGGCGTCCAGGAAGTCCGAGAGCGTCTGCATCAGCAGGTTGTTGGAGGTCATGCCGCCGTCGACCTTGAGGGCCGCGAGCTCGACGCCCGAGTCCTTGGTCATGGCGTCGGTGATCTCGCGGGTCTGCCAGGCGGTGGCCTCCAGGACGGCACGGGCGATGTGCGCCTTGGTGACGTACCGGGTGAGGCCGGCGATCACACCGCGGGCGTCGGAGCGCCAGTACGGGGCGAAGAGACCGGAGAAGGCGGGCACGAAGTAGGCGCCGCCGTTGTCCTCGACCGAGGAGGCCAGGGTCTCGATCTCGGCCGCGGACTTGATCAGACCCATCTGGTCGCGCATCCACTGGACGAGCGAGCCGGTGACGGCGATGGAGCCCTCCAGCGCGTAGACCGGCTTCTGGTCGCCGATCTGGTAGCCGACCGTGGTCAGCAGGCCGCTGTAGGAGTTGATGATCTTGTCGCCGGTGTTCATCAGCATGAACGTGCCGGTGCCGTACGTGGACTTCGCCTCGCCCTCGGCGAAACAGGTCTGGCCGAAGAGGGCGGCCTGCTGGTCACCGAGCGCCGAGGCGACCGGGACACCGGCGAGGACGCCGTCCTTGACGTGGCCGTAGACCTCGGCGGAGGACTTGATCTCCGGGAGGACGTTGAGCGGCACGTCCATGGACTCGGCGATGCGCTCGTCCCAGGCCAGGGTGTGCAGGTTCATCAGCATGGTGCGCGAGGCGTTGGTGACGTCGGTGACGTGCACACCGCCCTGGGCGCCGCCGGTGAGGTTCCAGATGACCCACGAGTCCATGGTGCCGAAGAGGATGTCGCCGGCCTCGGCGCGCGCCCGCAGGCCCTCGACGTTGTCGAGCAGCCAGCGGACCTTGGGCCCGGCGAAGTAGCTCGCCAGCGGCAGGCCGGTCTCGCGGCGGAAGCGGTCCTGGCCGACGTTGCGGCCGAGCTCCTTGCACAGGGCGTCGGTGCGGGTGTCCTGCCAGACCAGCGCGTTGTGGACCGGCTCGCCGGTGTGGCGGTCCCACAGCAGGGTGGTCTCGCGCTGGTTGGTGATGCCGATCGCCTTGACGTCGGCGGCAGTGATCTCGGCCTTGGCGATGGCCCCGGCGACGACCTCCTGGACGTTGGTCCAGATCTCGGTGGCGTCGTGCTCGACCCAGCCCGGCTTCGGGAAGATCTGCTCGTGCTCCTTCTGGTCGACGGCGACGATGCGGCCGTCGCGGTCGAAGACGATGCAGCGGGAGGAGGTGGTGCCCTGGTCGATCGCGGCGATGAAGGGGCCGGTGCTGCTGGTCATGGTGGCTGCTCCTGGGAAGTCCGGTGGGCGAACGGCTTAGACGAACGCGAGGTTGTAGATACCCGCGGCGAGGGCGCCGCCGATCAGCGGGCCGACGACGGGGATCCAGGCGTATCCCCAGTCGGAGCCGCCCTTGTTCGGCAGCGGCAGCAGCGCGTGGACGATGCGCGGACCCAGGTCGCGCGCCGGGTTGATGGCGTAGCCGGTCGGGCCGCCGAGCGAGAGGCCGATGCTGACGACGGTCAGGGCGACGATCAGACCGCCGAGGGTGCCGAGGCCCTTGCCGTCGTCGTTGAGGCCGAAGGCGAGTACCGCGAGCACGAGCACCAGGGTGCCGATGATCTCGGTGGCGAGGTTCTGCCACACGTTGCGGACCTCGGGGCCCGTGGAGAAGATGCCGAGCACCGGGCCGGCATCCGGCTCCGTCTTCTGGTCGACCAGGCCCGCGTGCTCGGACTTGGCGGCCACGATCTCCGGATCGGTGAGGTGGGCCTGGAACTGGCCGTAGTACGCCACCCAGGCCAGCGTGGCGCCGATCATGGCGCCGAGCAGCTGGCCGGCGAAGTAGACCGGAACGTTGCCCCAGTCGCCGTCCTTGATCGCGATACCGACCGTGACGGCGGGGTTGAGGTGGGCGCCGGACAGGGTGCCGGTCATGTAGACGGCGGTCATGACCGCGAAGCCCCACCCGAAGGTGATCGCCAGCCAGCCCGCGTTCTGCGCCTTGGAGCGCTTGAGCACGACGGCGGCGACCACGCCGGCGCCGAGAAGGATGAGTACGGCAGTACCGATGGTCTCGCCGATGAAGATGTCGGAGCTGGACACCCGCGACTCCTTTGTCTTACGTCCAGGGGTGGGCGGACACCGGGTCCCTCCGGTGGTTCCGCGCACTCGGTGAGTGCTGCACCGGTCCTTGGCTCGTCGCATCCTAGCGCGTATTGCCGTCAGGTGTTCGACAATGCCGACCGGTGAACGGCAGTTTTCCGCCCAGGTGAAGAACGCGTCAAGGGCTGGCCAGGCCAAAGTGTCGGATCGTTACCACTAGGTACGATCGCCCAAATCAAGCCATTCCATGGTCGAGATATGGCGAAAAGTGGGCAGAAAGTGGCTACGAAGGGGCCATCACCTGCTAAAGGGAGCTCAGAACCGGCCCGCACCGAGATCGCGTGAAACCGCGCGCGCACAGTCCCGTACCGACGCCACGAGGGCCGGGTGGGGCTCTCCGGCCTCCCCGCAGACCCGCTCCACGGCGCCCGCGACCGCCACCGCGCCGACCGGCATCCGCCGCCGGTCGTGGATGGGCGCCGCCACCGAGGCGATGCCCTCCCAGGTCTCCTCGACGTCCGCGGCCCAGCCGCGCGCCCGGGTCATCCCCAGGATCTCCTCGAAGCCCGCGCCGTCCGTGACCGTACGGGGAGTGAACGCCTCGCGCTCCACCTCCAGCGCCTGCGTGTGCGCGACCGGGTCGTACGCCGAGAGCACCTTGCCCAGCGCGGTCGAGTGCAGCGGCTGCATGGCCCCGACCTCCAGCACCTGACGGCTGTCATCGGGCCGGAACACGTGGTGCATGATCAGCACCCCGCTCTTGTGCAGCACCCCCACGTACACGCTCTCGCCGCTCGCCCGGGCCAGGTCGTCCGTCCAGACCAGGGCGCGGGCGCGCAGCTCGTGCACGTCGAGGTAGCTGTTGCCCAGGCGCAGCAGCTCCGCGCCCAGCTGGTAGCGCCCGGAGGCCGGGTCCTGCTCCACGAAGCCCTCGGCCTGCAACGTTCGCAGGATGCCGTGGGCCGTGCCCTTGGCCAGGCCCAGGGAAGAGGCCACGTCGGAGAGCCCCAGCCGGCGCTCGCCGCCCGCCAGGAGCCGCAGCATCGCAGCGGCTCGTTCGAGCGACTGGATGTTCCGTGCCATCGCGCAGCCTCCTGCTGACCGTGCTGTCATCTACTGACTATGGTGACGTGGTTCGACAATGCTGAACAGTATCGGTCGATGCCGACCTGGTGCACCGTCGGGGAACCCAGCGCCGTACCGTCGCCGGGACACCCTGGCAAGCCCCCGCCACAGAATGCAGTCCGCCACGTGGGACACCCGCACCGGGGCTGGTACCTCGCGGTTACGCTGGCCGCGTGCACCCTTGAAGACCGAGAGGGTGCAAAGCCGACAGCCGTCGCATCCCAGGGAGCACCACCATGGCTTCGTTGCCCAACCCGCCCGCCGACACCCAGACCCGGGCCGATGCCCTCCGAGAGGCGCTCGCCACCCGCGTGGTCGTCGCCGACGGAGCCATGGGAACGATGCTCCAGGCGCAGGACCCCTCGATGGAGGACTTCCAGCAGCTCGAAGGCTGCAACGAGGTCCTCAACGTCACCCGCCCCGACATCGTGCGCACCGTGCACGAGGCGTACTTCTCCGCGGGCGTGGACTGCGTCGAGACCAACACCTTCGGCGCGAACTTCGCCGCGCTCGCCGAGTACGACATCGCCGACCGGAACTTCGAGCTGTCGGAATCCGGCGCCCGCATCGCCCGCGAGGTCGCCGACGAGTTCACCGCCTCCACCGGCCAGCAGCGCTGGGTCCTGGGCTCCATGGGCCCCGGCACCAAGCTGCCCACGCTCGGCCACATCACCTACGCGAAGATCCGCGACGCCTACCAGATCAACGCCGAGGGCCTGCTCTCCGGCGGCGCCGACGCGCTGCTCGTCGAGACCACCCAGGACCTCCTGCAGACCAAGTCCTCCATCATCGGCGCCCGCCGCGCCATGGAGGCGCTCGGTGTCACCGTCCCGCTCATCTGCTCCGTCACCGTCGAGACCACCGGCACCATGCTGCTCGGCTCGGAGATCGGCGCGGCCCTGACCGCGCTGGAGCCGCTGGGCATCGACATGATCGGCCTGAACTGCGCCACCGGCCCCGCCGAGATGAGCGAACACCTGCGCTACCTCGCGCGCAACGCCCGCATCCCGCTCTCCTGCATGCCCAACGCCGGCCTGCCGGTCCTGACCAAGGACGGCGCGCACTACCCGCTGACCGCCCCCGAGCTGGCCGACGCGCAGGAGACCTTCGTCCGCGAGTACGGACTCTCCCTGGTCGGCGGCTGCTGCGGTACGACCCCCGAGCACCTGCGCCAGGTCGTGGAGCGGGTCCGCGGCACGGCCGTCACCCAGCGCACCCCCCAGCCCGAGCCCGGCGCCGCCTCCCTCTACCAGACGGTGCCGTTCCGCCAGGACACCTCGTACATGGCGATCGGCGAGCGCACCAACGCCAACGGCTCGAAGAAGTTCCGCGAGGCCATGCTGGAGGCCCGCTGGGACGACTGCGTGGAGATGGCCCGCGACCAGATCCGCGAGGGCGCCCACATGCTCGACCTGTGCGTGGACTACGTGGGCCGCGACGGCGTCGCCGACATGCAGGAGCTCGCCGGCCGCTTCGCCACCGCCTCCACGCTGCCGATCGTCCTGGACTCCACCGAGGTTCCCGTCCTCCAGGCGGGCCTGGAGAAGCTGGGCGGCCGCGCGGTCATCAACTCGGTGAACTACGAGGACGGCGACGGACCGGAGTCCCGCTTCGCCAAGGTCACCCGCCTGGCCCAGGAGCACGGCGCCGCGCTGATCGCGCTGACCATCGACGAGCAGGGCCAGGCCCGCACCGCCGAGCACAAGGTCGCCATCGCCGAGCGCCTGATCGAGGACCTCACCGGGAACTGGGGGATCCGCGAGTCGGACATCCTCATCGACACCCTGACCTTCACCATCTGCACCGGGCAGGAGGAGTCCCGCAAGGACGGCATCGCCACGATCGAGTCGATCCGCGAGCTCAAGCGCCGCCACCCGGACGTACAGACCACCCTCGGCCTGTCCAACATCTCCTTCGGCCTCAACCCGGCCGCCCGCGTGCTGCTGAACTCGGTCTTCCTCGACGAGTGCGTGAAGGCCGGCCTCGACTCCGCGATCGTCCACGCCTCCAAGATCCTGCCGATCGCCCGCTTCGACGAGGAGCAGGTCACCACCGCCCTCGACCTGATCTACGACCGGCGCAGCGAGGGCTACGACCCGCTGCAGAAGCTGATGGCCCTCTTCGAGGGCGTCAACACCAAGTCGCTGAAGGCCGGACGGGCCGAGGAACTCCTCGCGCTGCCGCTGGACGAGCGGCTCCAGCGCCGCATCATCGACGGCGAGAAGAACGGCCTGGAGGCCGACCTCGACGAGGCCCTCCAGACCCGCCCCGCCCTCGACATCGTCAACGACACCCTCCTGGAGGGCATGAAGGTCGTCGGCGAGCTCTTCGGCTCCGGCCAGATGCAGCTCCCCTTCGTCCTGCAGTCCGCCGAGGTCATGAAGACGGCCGTCGCGTACCTCGAACCGCACATGGAGAAGACCGACGACGAGGGCAAGGGCACGATCGTGCTGGCCACCGTCCGCGGCGACGTCCACGACATCGGCAAGAACCTCGTCGACATCATCCTGACCAACAACGGCTACAACGTCGTCAACATCGGCATCAAGCAGCCCGTCTCCGCGATCCTCGAAGCCGCGCAGGAGCACAAGGCCGACGTCATCGGCATGTCCGGCCTGCTCGTCAAGTCGACCGTGATCATGAAGGAGAACCTGGAGGAGCTGAACCAGCGCAAGCTGGCCGCCGACTACCCGGTCATCCTCGGCGGCGCCGCCCTCACCCGCGCCTACGTCGAACAGGACCTCCACGAGATCTACGAGGGCGAAGTCCGCTACGCCCGCGACGCCTTCGAGGGCCTGCGCCTCATGGACGCCCTCATCGCCGTCAAGCGCGGAGTCCCCGGCGCCACCCTCCCCGAACTCAAGCAGCGCCGGGTCGCCAAGCGTGACACCCCCCTGCTCCAGGCGGAGGAGCCCGAGGAGCCGGGCGGCCGCTCCGACGTCGCCGTCGACAACCCCGTCCCCACCCCGCCCTTCTGGGGCACCCGGGTGGTCAAGGGCATCCCGCTGAAGGACTACGCCTCCTGGCTGGACGAGGGCGCCCTCTTCAAGGGCCAGTGGGGCCTCAAGCAGGCCCGCGCGGGCGGAGCCACGTACGAGGAGCTCGTCGAGAGCGAGGGCCGTCCGCGCCTGCGCGGCCTCCTGGACAAGCTGCACACCGAGAACCTCCTCGAAGCCGCCGTCGTCTACGGGTACTTCCCCTGCGTCTCCAAGGGCGAGGACCTGATCATCCTGGACGAGCAGGGCAACGAGCGGACCCGCTTCACCTTCCCGCGCCAGCGCCGCGGCCGGCGCCTGTGCCTCGCGGACTTCTTCCGCCCCGAGGAGTCCGGTGAGACCGACGTGGTCGGCCTCCAGGTGGTCACCGTCGGCTCGAAGATCGGCGAGGCCACGGCGAAGCTGTTCGAGTCCGACTCCTACCGCGAGTACCTGGAGCTGCACGGCCTGTCCGTCCAGCTCGCCGAGGCCCTGGCCGAGTACTGGCACGCCCGCGTCCGCGCCGAGCTCGGCTTCGGCGGCGAGGACCCGGACAAGGTCGAGGACATGTTCGACCTCAAGTACCGCGGCGCCCGCTTCTCCCTCGGCTACGGCGCCTGCCCCGACCTGGAGGACCGCGCGAAGATCGCCGACCTCCTCCAGCCGGAGCGGATCGGCGTCCACCTCTCGGAGGAATTCCAGCTCCACCCGGAGCAGTCCACCGACGCCATCGTGATTCACCACCCCGAAGCGAAGTATTTCAACGCACGCTGAGGTCCGCCGACGTACACTTGTCGGTCCCATACAGGCCGGTCGCCTGTTCCCGGGCCAGAACCCCGGGAAGAGGTGACCGGCCTTCTCGTCCCTTCTGAGAGGTGTGCGCATGACAAGCACCGTTCCCGGCCCCGTCGCCCGTACGGCCGACGACTCGGCCCTCCAAGCGGTGCTGCTCGACATGGACGGCACCCTCGTCGACACCGAGGGCTTCTGGTGGGAGATCGAGGCGGAGATCTTCCACGAGCTCGGGCACCGGCTCGACGAGTCCTGGCGCGACGTGGTCGTCGGCGGCCCGATGACCCGCAGCGCGACCTTCCTGATCGAGGCGACCGGCGCCGCCATCGGCCTCGCCGAGCTGAGCGTCCTGCTCAACGAGCGCTTCGAGGCCCGCATCGCCGACCGGGTGCCGCTGATGCCGGGCGCCGAGCGGCTGCTGAGCGAGCTGGCCCGGCACAACGTGCCCACCGCCCTCGTCTCCGCCTCCCACCGGCGGGTCATCGACCAGGTCCTGCTCAGCCTCGGCCGCGACCGCTTCACGATGACGGTCGCCGGTGACGAGGTGGTCCGTACCAAGCCGCACCCCGACCCGTACCTCTTCGCCGCACGGTCGCTCGGCGCGCACCCCTCGCGGTGCGCGGTCATCGAGGACACCCGCACCGGTGTGGCGGCCGCCGAGGCCGCCGGCTGCCGGGTCGTGGCCATCCCCTCGGTCGGCGTGATCGAACCGGCCCCGGGGCGTACGGTCGTCCGCTCGCTGGAGGACGTGGACCTGGCCTTCCTGCGCTCCCTCATCGTCCCGATGAACTGACCGGGACCACCGCCCCCACCCACACGGCCGGCCCCGCCGGCCCCACCGGCCCGCTCCGCGCCGGCATACACCGACACACACCGGCATAGACGGACACTCACGGACACCTCCCGCGCACGCTCCGTACCGAACGGAACGCCTGCCGGATCAGGATCCTGCGGAAGAATCTTCCGCCGAGGGCCCTGGAGGCTGAAATTCCATCCCCTCCAGGGCGGTTGCTCAGGGTGACCTTCGTCACCCGCCAGACCCCCGACGGGCCCACCCCCGACCTCCTGCCCCTTCCCTTGTGTCCGGATTGATCAGCCCCTGACCGAATCTGCGGGGCCCTGCGCGTGAACAGGCAGTTCGCTCCCATCACGGTGCGATTACGCCCCAAGTCCGGCCAGTTCCAGCCATCCCGCCCCGGGCCACTAGTGTCGGGGCGGGCACTGCGCCGCACCTCAGCCGCCCCGGCACACACCCCTGTGCCGGGACCGCGTGGACCGATCGTCACTACACCGGCCCGATCGTTCCGCCCTGAACGGGCGACCGCCGCGAAGTGCCCTTTACACCGCTTTGAGCAAGCGCCGGTCACAGGGAGTACTTCCAGCATGAACCGCAAGACCATGGTGCTGACGGCCGCGGCCGGACTGCTCACCCCCACACTGGCGGCCTGCGGCAGCGCCAGCGGCGGAGGAGCGGGATCCGGAGCGATCGTCGTCGGCACCACCGACCGGTTCGAGGCCGCAGACTTCGCTCCCGCCCCCTTCGACCCGGCCTACGCCTACGACGCCGGCGCCTGGAACGTCCTGCGCCAGACCGTCCAGACGCTGATGCACACCCCGCGCGGCGGCGGCCAGCCCGTCCCCGAAGCGGCCTCCGCCTGCCGCTTCACCGACGCCGGCAACGAGAGCTACCGCTGCACCCTGCGCCCCGGGCTCAAGTTCGCCAGTGGCGACCCGCTCACGGCCAAAGACGTCAAGTTCTCCATCGACCGCGTCCGCGCCATCAAGGACGAGAACGGCCCGTCCTCGCTGCTCTCCACCCTCGACAACGTCGAGGTCCAGGGCGCCGACACCGTCGTCTTCCACCTGAAGACCCCCGACGCGACCTTCCCGCACAAGCTCTCCACCCCCGCCGCCGGCATCGTCAGCGAGAAGAACTACGACGCCAAGAAGCTCCGCGAGGGCTTCGCCGTCGACGGCTCCGGCCCGTACACGATGAAGGCCGAAGTCAAGGACAACCAGCTCGTCCGCGCCGTGTTCACCAAGAACCCGCACTACAAGGGCGACCTCAAGCTCAAGAACGACAAGGCCGAACTGCGCACCTACCCCGACTCCGCGGCCATGGGCAAGGCGCTCACCGACGGGAAGATCCACATGGTCTCCCGCACCCTGTCGCCCACCCAGATCAGCGAGTTCTCCGCCAAGCCCCCCAAGGGCGTCAAGCTGGTCCCGATGCCCGGCCTGGAGATCCGCTACCTCGGCTTCAACACCGAGGCACCGGTCGTCAGGGAAAAGGCCGTACGCCAGGCCCTCGCCGCCGCCGTCAACCGGGACGCCCTCATCTCCAAGGTCTACGGCAAGGCCGCGCAGCCGCTCTACTCACTGGTCCCCACCAGCGTGAACGGCCACGTCAACTCCTTCTTCAACAAGTACGGCGAGGCCAACACGCCCAAGGCCGCCGCCCTGTTGAAGGAGGCCGGGATCAAGACCCCGGTCAAGCTGACCCTGCACTACACCAACGACCACTACGGCGACGGCACGGCAGCCGAGTTCGAGGCTCTGAAGGCCCAGCTCAACTCCACCCAGCTCTTCGACATCACCGTCCAGGGCAGCGAATGGTCCGACTTCCGCCCCGCGCAGAAGAAGGGCGACCACGCCGCCTACGGGCTCGGCTGGTTCCCCGACTACCCGGACGCCGACAACTTCCTCGCCCCGTTCCTGGAGCAGGACAACTTCCTGGGCACGCCGTACGCCAACAGCACGGTGCGCACCAGGCTCCTCCCCGAATCCCGGCGCGCGGCCGACCGTAACATCGCCCTCCCCGCGATCACGGAGATACAGGACATCGTCGCCGAGGACGTGCCCGTCCTGCCTCTGTGGCAGGGCAAGCAGTACGTCGCCGCACGCGACGGGATCACCGGAGTGGAGTGGTCGGTCAACGCCATCTCCGACCTCCAGCTGTGGGAACTCGGCCGCGGTGTCAGCGGCTGACAACGGCACCAACCGGCAGCGGGTTCCGCGGGCCGGCGCAACGAAACAGTTCGACTGTGAAGGACGTTCGCGTGATGAGACGTAACCAGTGGTTGGCGGCCCCGCTCGGCGCAGCCACCGCCGCCGCGCTGCTCAGCGGTTGCGGTTCGACGGATGGCTCCAATGCCGGCGGCGGCAAGGGCGTGGTCATGGGCATATCCGACAAGGTGAAGTCCACCGACCCGGCGGCGGGCTACGACCCCGGCTCCTGGCTGCTCTTCAACAACGTCTTCCAGTCGCTGCTGAGCTTCCCCAAGGGCGGTACCACCCCCGAGCCCGACGCCGCGCAGAGCTGCGGCTTCGAGGGCGGTGACAGCAAGCTCTACAAGTGCACCCTGCGGTCCGGTCTGAAGTTCAGCAACGGCCACAGCCTCACCTCGAAGGACGTCAAGTTCTCCTTCGAACGCACGCTGAAGATCAACGACGAGAACGGCCCGGCCGTGATGCTCTCGTCGATCGCGGGCATCGACGCCCCCGACGACAAGACCGTCATCTTCCGCCTCAAGACGTCCGACGCGACCTTCCCCAGCAAGATCGCCTCGGGTGCGGGCTCCATCGTCGACCACAGCGAGTACCCGGCGGACAAGCTGCGTACGGACAACAAGGCGATCGGCTCCGGCGTCTACAAGCTGGACGCGTTCAGCGACAAGAGCGCCACCTTCTCCGTCAACGACTCCTACAGCGGCAAGGCCAAGGCCAAGAACACCGGCGTCACGCTGAAGTTCTTCAACGGCGACCAGGCCGGCCTCAAGACGGTCCTGGAGAGCGGGGACGTGGACTTCGCGTTCCGCGGCCTCGCCGCCAAGGACATCGCCGCCCTCGCCTCGACCAAGACCGGCGACAACAAGGTCGACGTCGTCCAGGGCACCGGCGCCGAAGTCGAGCACATGGTCTTCAACATCAACGACCCCGTCGCCGGCAAGCTCCCCGTCCGCAAGGCCATCGCCTACCTCGTGGACCGCGAAGCACTCGTCAAGGACGTGTACGCGGGCACCGCCACCCCGCTCTACTCCATCGTCCCGACCGGCATCGCCGGACACACCACGGCGTTCTTCGACCGCTACGGCGGCAGCCCGCAGCCCGAGAAGGCCAAGGCCGTCCTCAAGGCCGCCGGCATCAACGGCAAGGTCAAACTGACCCTGTACTCCACCCCGACCCGCTACGGCCCCTCCACCGACCAGCAGTTCGAGGTCATCGCCAAGCAGCTCAACGACAGCGGGCTCTTCGAGGCCGACGTCAAGTCCGTGGAGTTCGAGCAGTACGAGAAGGACATCCAGGCCGGCAAGTACGGCGTGTACGTCAAGGGCTGGGTCCCCGACTACCCGGACGCCGACAACTTCACGCAGCCGTTCTTCGGCCCGGGCAACGTCCTGAACAACAACTACGAGAACAAGGAGATCAACGGGACGATCATCCCGTCGACCTCCGCGAAGTCCGACCGCACCGCGGCCAACACGGACTACAACCGGCTCCAGGACATCGTCGCCGACGAGATCCCGCTCCTTCCGCTCTGGCAGGGCAAGCAGTACGCCGTCACCCGCCAGAACGTCAACGGCCTCCAGTGGTCCCTCGACGCCTCGACCGTCTTCCGCTTCTGGGAGATCAGCAAGGGCTGACCCCCTTTTTTTTGGGGCTCGCTCGCCTCCGGGGGCGCTGATGTCGGCTCCAGGAGGGCGTACGTCCTCGAAAACCGCTCGTTCCTCGCGGTTTTCTCCGGGCGTTCGCCCTCCTTCGCCGACGCGCCCCCTTCGGCTCACTCGCCCTGTGCGGCCTCCGGCAGGGTCTAGTGCTGTGGCCGGAAAGGTTTGCCGGGTCGCGGCGTCCGGTGCGGTGGATCGCAAGGCGGAGGACCGCGGCTCGTACTGGACGTACTTGCGCGGTCCGACAACGCCGCGAGGTGCCGTGCCGGGCGCCGTGACCCGGTGAACCTTTCCGGTCACAGCACTAGTTGGAGCCGGGACGCACCAGACCGCTCTCGTACGCGTACACGGCCGCCTGGACCCGGTCCCGCAACCCCAGCTTCGTCAGCACGTGCCCCACATGCGTCTTGACCGTGGTCTCGCTCACGAACAGGTCCGCCGCGATCTCCGCGTTCGACAGGCCCCGCGCCACCAGCTTCAGCACCTCCACCTCACGCTCGGTCAGCGTCCCCAGCGTGTCCGGGACGCTCTCCTCACCCGACGGCAGGTGCCCCGCGTACTTGTCCAGCAGCCGCCGCGTGATGCTCGGCGCGAGCATCGCCTCGCCCCCCGCCACCACCCGGATCGCCTGCACCAGCTCATTGGCCGGCGCGTCCTTCAGCAGGAACCCGCTCGCCCCCGCCCGCAGCGCCTCCACCACGTACTCGTCCAGGTCGAACGTGGTCAGCACCAGCACCTTCGCCGGCCCGTCCCGGCCCGGACCGGTGATCTGCCGGGTCGCCTCCACCCCGTCCATCCGCGGCATCCGGATGTCCATCAGCACCACATCCGGCTGCAGCGCCCGCACCTGGTCCAGCGCCTGCAGACCGTCCCCGGCCTCACCGACCACCGCCAGGTCCTCCTCGGCCTCCAGGATCATCCGGAAACCGGTGCGCAGCAGTGGCTGGTCGTCGACCAGAAGGACGCGGATGGCCACGGGGTCTACCTCGTATTCGTCGGACGGCTTCGGCGGACGCCGCCCATTCTGCCCTGGCCGGACGCTCAGGAATCGGCCGGCCGAGCCGTCTCCACCGGCGCCGCCTCCGCCGCGGGCTTCGGGATGATCATCAGAGGATAGGCCGGGGGAGTCCCGCCGAACTCGGGACACACCGCCCGATGATCACACCAGCCGCACAGCTTCGTCGGCCGCGGCCGCCACTCACCCGTCCGCGTCGCCTCCCGGATCGCCTCCCACAACGCGAGGAGCTTGCGCTCCACCCGCTCCAGATCCGCCACCACCGGGTCGTACGTCAACACGTCCCCGCTGCCCAGATACACCAGCTGCAGCCGCCGGGGCACCACCTGCTTCAGCCGCCACACCACCAACGCGTAGAACTTCATCTGGAACAACGCACCCTCGGCATACTCCGGCCGCGGCGCCTTGCCCGTCTTGTAGTCGACGATCCGCACCTCACCCGTCGGCGCCACGTCCACCCGGTCGATGATCCCCCGCAACCGCAGCCCCGACTCCAGCTCCGTCTCCACGAAGAACTCCCGCTCCACCGGCTCCAGCCGCGTCGGGTCCTCCAACGTGAACCACCGCTCCACCAGCGCCTCGGCCTCCGTCAGCCACCGCGCCAGCCCCGCCCCCTCGTCACCCTCCGGGAACAGCTCCGCCAACTCCGGCCTCGCCTCCAGCAGCCGATCCCACTGCCCCGGAATCAACGCCTTCGCCCGCGGCGCCGTCCGCTCCACCGCCGGATCATCGAAGAGCCGCTCCAGCACGGCATGCACCAGCGTCCCGCGGGTAGCCGCCGCACTGGGCTTCTCCGGCAGCTTGTCGATCACCCGGAACCGGTACAACAGCGGGCACTGCATGAAATCGCTCGCCCGCGAAGGGGAGAGCGAAGCGGGCGCCACAGCGCTCGGCGCGTCGGCATCGGCTGCGCCTGGCACAGCACCGGGGCTCGTCGTCATGCACGAAACCCTACGACCCGCCACCGACAGCACGCGCATACCATCGACGCCAAGACCCCGCACCCTGCATGATCGGAGCAACACCACCCGCTCCAGCACACAACGCCACACACGATCAGCACCCCACTCGAAACACCAGCACCGAACGAAGGACAGCCGTGGCAGACACCGACGAAACCGGCGAGCGCCCAGGCCGGCGCTCCGGACCGGGCGGCGGAATCCTCATGGGCCGCCCCTTCGGCGTGCCCGTCTACGTCTCACCCAGCTGGTTCCTCGTCGCCGCCCTCATCACCTGGGTCTTCGGCGACCAGCTCGACCGCGTCCTGCCCGACCTCGGACCCGTCCGCTACCTCGTCTCCCTCTTCTTCGCCGTCGCCTTCTACGCCTCCGTACTGGTCCACGAACTCGCGCACACCGTCGCCGCCCTCCGCTTCAAACTCCCCGTGCGCCGCATCCAGCTCCAGTTCTTCGGCGGAGTCTCCGAGATCGAAAAGGAATCCGAGACCCCCGGCCGCGAATTCGTCCTCGCCTTCGTCGGCCCCCTGCTCTCCCTCCTCCTCGCCGGAGCCTTCTACCTCGGCATGAAAGCCGTCGACCCGGCCACCGTCCCCGGCGTCCTCCTCGCCGGCCTGATGATCTCCAACCTCCTCGTCGCCGCCTTCAACCTGCTCCCCGGCCTCCCCCTCGACGGCGGCCGCATGCTCCGCGCCCTCATCTGGGGCATCACCGGCAAACCCATGGCCGGCACCGTCGCCGCCGCCTGGGTCGGCCGCGCCCTCGCCGTCGCCGTCCTCCTCGGCCTGCCCCTCCTCACCCACACCGGACTCCTCGGCAACAGCACCCAGGAGATCGGCGGCATGGACACCGTCATGGACGCCCTGCTCGCCGCCATCCTCGCCGCCATCATCTGGACCGGCGCCGGCAACAGCCTGCGCATGGCCCGACTGCGCGAACACCTCCCCGAACTACGCGCCCGCACCCTCACCCGCCGCGCCATCCCCGTCGAGAACGCCACCCCCCTCTCCGAAGCCCTGCGCCGCGCCAACGAAGCCGGCGCCCGCGCCCTCGTCATCGTGGACGGCCACGGAGACCCCACCGCCATCGTCCGCGAGAGCGCCATCGCCTCCGTCCCCGAACACCGCCGCCCCTGGGTCGCCGTCAGCACCCTCGCCCAGGACCTCACCGACGGCATGAAGGTTTCCGCGGATCTCACCGGCGAAGAACTCCTCGACCGCCTCCGCGCCACCCCCGCCACCGAATACCTCGTCCTCGAACCCGGCGGCGAGATCTACGGCGTCCTGTCCACCCTCGACGTCGAAAAAGCCTTCGTGAAGGCCATGGCGCGGCCCCAGTCCTGAAGCCAATACACTGGTCACATGTCCGAACCGACCGGTGCCGCCCGCCGACGCGGGCCCTTCGAGGTCGGGGACCAGGTTCAGCTCACCGACCCCAAGGGCCGCCACTACACGTTCACGCTCGAAGCCGGGAAGAATTTCCACACCCACAAGGGTTCCTTCCCGCACGACGAGCTGATCGGTGCTCCCGAGGGCAGTGTTGTCCGCACCACGGGCAACGTCGCGTACCTCGCGCTGCGCCCCCTGCTCCCCGACTATGTCCTGTCCATGCCCCGCGGCGCCGCCGTGGTCTACCCCAAGGACGCGGGCCAGATCCTGGCCTTCGCCGACATCTTCCCCGGCGCCCGCGTCGTGGAGGCAGGCGTCGGCTCCGGCTCCCTGAGCAGCTTCCTGCTGCGCGCCATCGGCGACCAGGGCATGCTCCACAGCTACGAGCGCCGCGCGGACTTCGCCGAGATCGCCACGGCCAACGTCGAGCGCTACTTCGGCGGCCCCCACCCCGCGTGGCAGCTCACCGTCGGCGACCTCCAGGACAACCTGTCCGACAGCGACGTCGACCGCGTGATCCTCGACATGCTCGCCCCCTGGGAATGCCTGGAGGCCGTCTCCAAGGCACTCGTCCCCGGCGGCATCCTCTGCTGCTACGTGGCCACCACCACCCAGCTCGCCCGGACGGTCGAATCCATCCGCGAGTTCGGCTGCTACGCCGAGCCGCAGCCCTGGGAATCGATGATCCGCAACTGGCACGTCGAAGGCCTCGCCGTCCGCCCGGACCACCGGATGATCGGCCACACCGGCTTCCTCGTCACCGCCCGCCGCCTCGCGGACGGCGTCGAGCCCCCGCTGCGCCGCCGCCGCCCCTCCAAGGGCGCCTACGGCGAGGACTACGAGGGCCCCGGCAGCGACCGCTCCGCGTAACGGCACGGCCGACCCAACACGACGGCGCTGTGGCGCAGTTCCCCGGACGATCCGGGAACTGCGCCACAGCGCCTCTTCGTTGTCCGGGTACCGGCGGCCGGTACCCCACCGCGGGTACCCGGCGGCCCAGCCGGTCCGGCCCCACCGGACCCGGCCGTTCCACCTCCGTGTGAGGTGTGGCACGATGCTGGCTCCCCGTCACCCGTCACCCGTCGCACAGGAGACACCCCGAGTGCAGCACAGCCCCGCCCAGCTGGCGCCGACATCGGAAACCCTGGCGCACAGCGGCACCAGGCCCATCCACTGGCTCGCCACGGCCACCGCCATGGCCGCCGTCATAGCCGCAGCGGGACTCGTACAGCCGGCCACCGGCACCGCCGCGGCCACGGCAGCCCCCACCGCGAACGGCCCCCGGGCCGCCGCTCCCGACGCGACCGCGGTCACCTACCCCCTCGACTGCAAGGGCGCACCGCACACCGTCACCACCACCGCCCAGGGCGACCTCGACGGCGACGGCCGCCCCGAGACCGTGGCCGCCGTCCGCTGCCAAGCCGGCTCCGGCACCCCACCCCACGCGATCTACGTACTCACCCAGGACCCGACCACCCACAACGCCCGCCCCCGCGTCGTGGCCACGCTGCTCGACACCCCGCAACGCCAGACCGCCACGGAACTCACCGTGCGCGACCGAGTCGTCACCGCGAGCCTCCTCGGCTACTCCGCACCCGAGATCCCGCGCTGCTGCCCCGACAAGAAACAGCTTGCCAAGTGGCGCTGGGCCGACGGAAAATTCCGCCAGGAGCTGACGGACCCGGCCGCCAGGAGTGTTTGAAACGTCACTCCGCGTCGGGGCCGAACACTTCCACCCTGTCCGAAACGCGCCTTACGTGAATACAGTCCCCCGGACATTCCTTCGCCGAGTCGACCACGTCCTGGAGCAGCGTCAGCGGAACCGGAGCGGTCGCCCCCGCCTCCTGCAGCAGCTCGTCCTCCGCGCTCTTCACATACGCCAGACCATCGATGTCCAGCTCGAACACCTCAGGCGCGTACTGCGCGCAGATGCCGTCCCCGGTGCACAGGTCCTGATCGATCCAGACCTCGAGCGCCTCGCCGGCCTCGTCGGCCACGCCCGTCGGAGCCTCCTGCTGCACGGTCATATCTCCTGCCGTTTCCTGCGCTGAGTGATCCATCCCGATCACAACTCGCAGCAAGTCGCGCGAGCCCTGACGGGTGTTGAACACTTCGACCTTACAACCGGCTGCTTCCCGAGTTTGATGGGTGGGTATTTCCTTGGCGTGAGGGAGTACGCAAGGGTGAAGATCGGACACACCTCTACCGTCTTTGTGATCTAGGGGTTTCAATCACCACCAGCCCAGGTAGGGTCAGGAAGCGTCCAGCTCCCCTTGGAGGAGGTGAGGACCGTGGCAGCCCACGACGACGACATCAACCGCGGCATCCGGCCCGGGCGAGGGTCTGAGGACCCCGCCGGCCAGGTTGCCTATCTCGAGCAGGAAATCGCCGTCCTGCGACGTAAGCTCGCCGACTCTCCGCGACACACGAGGATTCTCGAAGAGCGGATCGTCGAGCTGCAGACAAATCTGGCCGGCGTCTCCGCACAGAACGAACGACTCGCGAATACCCTCCGTGAGGCCCGCGACCAGATCGTGGCCCTCAAGGAAGAAGTCGACCGGCTCGCACAGCCGCCGGCAGGCTTCGGTGTCTTCCTGCAGGCCAACGAGGACGGCACCGTCGACATCTTCACCGGAGGCCGAAAGCTCCGCGTGAACGTCAGCCCCAGCGTCGACCCGGAAGACCTCCGGCGCGGCCAGGAAGTCATGCTCAACGAGGCCCTCAACGTGGTCGAGGCCATGGAATTCGAGCGGGCCGGGGACATCGTCACCCTCAAGGAGATCCTCGAGGACGGCGAGCGCGCCCTGGTCGTCGGCCACACCGACGAGGAAAGGGTGGTGAGGCTCGCCGAGCCGCTCCGGAACATCACCATCCGCGCCGGCGACGCCCTCCTGCTCGAACCCCGCTCCGGCTACGTCTACGAGGTCGTCCCCAAGAGCGAGGTCGAGGAACTCGTCCTCGAAGAGGTCCCCGACATCGACTACGACAAGATCGGCGGCCTGGGCGACCAGATCGAGCTGATCCGCGACGCCGTCGAGCTCCCGTACCTCTACCCGGACCTGTTCAAGGAACACGAACTGCGCCCCCCCAAGGGCATCCTGCTCTACGGCCCCCCCGGCTGCGGCAAGACGCTCATCGCCAAGGCCGTGGCCAACTCCCTTGCCAAGAAGGTCGCCGAGGTGACCGGCCAGCCCGCCGGGAAGTCGTACTTCCTGAACATCAAGGGCCCCGAGCTCCTCAACAAGTACGTCGGCGAGACCGAGCGGCACATCCGCCTCGTCTTCCAGCGTGCCCGGGAGAAGGCGAGCGAGGGCACCCCCGTCATCGTCTTCTTCGACGAGATGGAATCCCTCTTCCGCACCCGCGGATCCGGCGTCAGCTCGGACGTGGAGAACACCATCGTCCCGCAGCTCCTCGCCGAGATCGACGGCGTGGAAGGCCTCGAGAACGTCATCGTCATCGGCGCCTCCAACCGCGAGGACATGATCGACCCGGCCATCCTGCGCCCCGGCCGCCTCGACGTGAAGATCAAGATCGAGCGCCCGGACGCCGAAGCCGCGAAGGACATCTTCGCCAAGTACCTCAAGGCCTCCCTGCCCCTGCACGCGGACGACCTGTCCGAACACCAGGGCTCCACGGCCGGCACCGTCCACAGCATGATCCAGACCGTCGTCGAGCAGATGTACGCCGAAACCGAGGAGAACCGCTTCCTCGAGGTCACGTACGCCAACGGCGACAAGGAAGTCCTCTACTTCAAGGACTTCAACTCGGGCGCGATGATCCAGAACATCGTGGACCGTGCGAAGAAGATGGCGATCAAGGCCTTCCTCGAGCACAACCAGAAGGGCCTGCGGGTCTCCCACCTCATCCAGGCCTGCGTGGACGAGTTCAAGGAGAACGAGGACCTGCCCAACACCACCAACCCGGACGACTGGGCCCGCATCTCCGGAAAGAAGGGCGAGCGGATCGTATTCATCCGCACCCTCGTCACCGGAAAGCAAGGCGCGGACAGCGGACGCTCCATCGACACGGTGGCCAATACCGGTCAGTACCTCTGATAGGCGGAGCGGCTGCGGATGCCCTCCCCGGGCATCCGCAGCCGACTGCTTTACCCGGAGTACCCGACTGCTATACCGGCCGCTTTTCAGCCGGTGACAAGGCACATCCAATGACGGAAATGATCTCCCCACGAGCGCGCAGTGGTTCTAGGCTCTTCCGTACCGCCGGACGCGCAGTGCGGGGACGGGCACCGCACAGGCATACGCACCGGAGCACCAGCGGTACTTGAGCGCCGCTCCCGAAGGGGAGCGCCGCCGGGCAAGGAGGGCCGCATGACCGTACGGCGAGTAATGGGGATCGAGACGGAGTACGGGATCTCTGTCCCCGGGCACCCGAACGCCAATGCCATGCTCACCTCGTCCCAGATCGTCAACGCCTACGCGGCGGCGATGCACCGGGCGCGACGTGCCCGCTGGGACTTCGAGGAGGAGAATCCGCTGCGGGACGCCCGCGGCTTCGACCTCGCCCGCGAGGCCGCCGACAACAGCCAGCTCACCGACGAGGACATCGGCCTCGCCAACGTCATCCTCACCAACGGCGCACGGCTCTACGTCGACCACGCGCACCCCGAATACAGCTCACCCGAGGTCACCAACCCGCTCGACGCCGTCCTCTGGGACAAGGCCGGCGAGCGGATCATGGCCGAGGCCGCCGTACGGGCCGCCCAGCTCCCCGGCGCCCAGCCGATCCACCTCTACAAGAACAACACCGACAACAAGGGCGCCTCCTACGGCACCCACGAGAACTACCTGATGAAGCGGGAAACCCCCTTCTCGGAGATCGTGCGCCACCTGACCCCCTTCTTCGTCTCGCGACAGGTCGTGACCGGCGCGGGACGCGTGGGCATCGGGCAGGACGGCCGCGACCACGGCTTCCAGATCAGCCAGCGCGCGGACTACTTCGAGGTCGAGGTCGGCCTGGAGACCACCCTGAAGCGGCCCATCATCAATACCCGGGACGAGCCGCACTCCGACGCCGAGAAATACCGCCGCCTGCACGTGATCATCGGCGACGCCAACCTGTCCGAGATCTCCACCTACCTGAAGCTCGGCACGACCGCGCTTGTCCTGTCCATGATCGAAGACGGGTTCATCAACGTCGACCTGGCCGTCGACCAGCCCGTACGCACCCTCCACCAGGTCTCCCACGACCCGGACCTGGGGCACCTCATCACGCTGCGCAGCGGCCGGACGCTGACCGCCGTACAACTCCAGATGGAGTACTTCGAGCTGGCCCGGAAGTACGTGGAGGAGCGTTTCGGTTCCGACGCGGACGACCAGACCAAGGACGTGCTGACCCGCTGGGAGGACGTGCTGGGCCGGCTGGAGAGCGACCCGATGAGCCTGTCGGGAGAGCTGGACTGGATCGCGAAGCGGGAGATCCTGGAGGGCTACCGGCGCCGGGACGCGCTGGGCTGGGACGCGGCGCGGCTGCACCTGGTGGACCTCCAGTACGCGGACGTACGGCCCGAGAAGGGCCTCTACAACCGCCTGGTGGCCCGCGGCAAGATGCAGCGGCTGGTGCGGGAGCCGGACGTGGAGCGGGCCCAGAGCAAGCCGCCGGAGGACACCCGGGCGTACTTCCGGGGGCGCTGCCTGGAGCAGTACGCGGACGACGTGGCCGCGGCCTCGTGGGACTCGGTGATCTTCGACCTCCCGGGGCGTGACTCGCTCCAGCGGGTCCCGACGCTGGAACCCCTGCGGGGGACCCGCAACCACGTCAAGGAGCTCCTGGACCGCTGCCGTACGGCGGAGGACCTGGTCCGGGTGCTTTCGGGGCAGTGAGGGGGCCTGAAAGGCGTCCGGCCCGGGAATCATGAAGAGAACCGCACGTTATGAAAGTGCGGGGACGAATGTCGGACCCTCCTTGTAGGGTCGGACGTAGGGTCTGATCTTGAGGGATCCCGAATCCCGGGGTCCCTCGATGTGAGCGTGCGAACCGAGCGGGGTGAGGTAGACATGGCGACCAAGGACACCGGCGGCGGACAGCAGAAGGCGACGCGCTCGACCGAGGAGGTCGAGGAGGCGGCGGTCGAGGAATCGACCGACCTCAAGGAGCGCCAGGAAAAGCTCTCCGACGACGTCGACTCCGTACTGGACGAAATCGATGATGTGCTCGAGGAAAATGCCGAGGACTTCGTTCGGAGTTTCGTACAAAAAGGCGGCGAATAGCCTTCGAATCCAAGGTGAATCCGCCAGGCTGGGGCCATGTCCAACGGTTCCAAATTGTGTCGTGGTTGCGGCCGCGATGTGCCCCTGAGCGGATTCGCCTCGGATCGCAATCGAGGGGACGGTCTCCAGACCAGATGTCGCGAGTGTGTGGCGGCGTACAGCGCCGATCACTACAGGCGACGTCAGGCGGCCAGAGGCAAGGTCGTCAAGGAGAAGGTGGAAGTCCCGCAGGGATGGAAGCTGTGTCGGCAGTGCGGTGAGATCAAGCCGCACAGCGACTGGCACAAGAACGCAACAGCTTCTGATGGGCTGTCTACACGGTGCAAGGCCTGCCGGGCCGTTCAGGGTCGGGCGGGTCACCTCAAGCGTTCCTACGGAATGACGGAGGCTGAGCGCGACGCGATGATCGCAGCGCAAGGCGGCGTTTGCCTCATCTGTCTGAAGGCTCCAGCCGTGCATGTGGATCATTGCCACACCACGGGTAAGGTCCGAGGCGTACTGTGCTTCAACTGCAACACGGCCATCGGCAAGTTGGGTGACGATCCTGACGCTGCCCGTCGGGTCGTCTCATATCTGGAGGGACACGCGTGGAAGCCAACAATCGTGGCACAGGGCGTCTACCGGCAGCCTTCCTGACGCCGGGGTCGTCGTCCTTCATGGACTTCCTGGGCGCGCACTCGCCCGAGATGCTGCCCGGCAACCGCAAGCTGCCGGAGGGTGTCGTCGAGGCGCCGCACGGGACGACCATCGTCGCCGCCACCTTCCCCGGTGGGGTCGTGCTCGCCGGTGACCGGCGGGCGACCATGGGGAACATGATCGCGCAGCGGGACATCGAGAAGGTGTTCCCGGCCGACGAGTACTCCGCCGTGGGCATCGCCGGTACGGCCGGCCTGGCCGTGGAGATGGTGAAGCTGTTCCAGCTGGAGCTGGAGCACTTCGAGAAGGTGGAGGGGACGACCCTTTCGCTGGAGGGCAAGGCGAACCGGCTGTCCACCATGATCCGGAGCAATCTGGGCATGGCGATGCAGGGGCTGGCCGTCGTACCGCTGTTCGCGGGGTACGACGAGGCCATGGAGAAGGGCCGGATCTTCTCGTACGACGTGACCGGTGGCCGCTCGGAGGAGCACGGTTTCGCCGCGACCGGTTCCGGTTCGATCTTCGCCCGCGGTTCCATGAAGAAGCTGTACCGCGACGACCTGACGGAGCAGCAGGCCACCACGCTGGTCGTGCAGGCGCTGTACGACGCCGCCGACGACGACTCGGCGACCGGTGGTCCGGATCTGTACCGCCGGATCTTCCCGATCGTCACCGTCATCACCGACGAGGGCTTCCGCAGGCTCAGCGAGGAGGAGTCCTCGGAGCTCGCGCGGGCCATCACGGAGCGGCGCATGGAGCAGCCCGACGGGCCGCGCGCGGCCCTGCTCTGATCACTCCTCGTCTCCTCGTCGCCCAGAAGAAAGGGACGGAAAGCCGGTGTCGACTCCGTTCTATGTGTCACCCCAGCAGGCCATGGCGGACCGGGCGGAATACGCCCGGAAGGGCATTGCCCGTGGTCGCAGCCTTGTCGTGTTGCAGTACGCCGACGGCATCGTGTTCGTCGGTGAGAATCCGTCCCGTGCGCTGCACAAGTTCAGTGAGATCTATGACCGGATCGGTTTCGCGGCCGCCGGTAAGTACAACGAGTACGAGAACCTGCGGATCGGTGGTGTGCGGTACGCGGATCTGCGGGGGTACACCTATGACCGTGATGATGTGACGGCCCGTGGGCTGGCGAACGTGTACGCGCAGACGCTGGGCACGATCTTTTCGAGTGCGGGTGAGAAGCCGTACGAGGTGGAGTTGGTCGTCGCGGAGGTGGGTGCGACGGCTGCCGGGGATCAGATCTATCGGCTTCCGCATGACGGGTCGATCGTGGATGAGCACGGTTCGGTCGCGGTGGGTGGCAATGCCGAGCAGATCAGTACGTTCCTTGATCAGCGTCATCGGGACGGGATGACTCTGTCGGAGGCGTTGAAGCTGGCGGTGCAGGCGCTGTCCAGTCAGGCGAACGGTGCGGAGAAGACGATTCCGGCGGAGCGGCTGGAGGTGGCGGTGCTGGACCGGACGCGGGCGCAGCAGCGCAAGTTCAAGCGGATCCGGGGTCGGCAGTTGGCGCGGTTGCTGGAGGCGGATGTGCCGGCGGCGGCGCAGGCGGATGCGGTGTCGAATGACGAGGCCGCGGAGGACGACGCGGAGTAGTCCGTACGTTGCGTGGTGCCCCGGTCTGCCGTTTTCGGTGGGCCGGGGCTTCGTCGTGTTCGGGGTCAGGGGGTGGGGGCGGGGCCGGAGGAGTCGCGGACGATGAGGTGGACGGGGATGTCGGGGGCGGTCCAGGGGGTGCCTTCGAGGACGGCGAGGAGGGCGGTCATGCCTTGTTCGCCGACGCGTTCGGCGGGGAGGTGGACGGTGGTGAGTTCGGGTTCGACGGCGGTGGCGAGGGCGAGGTCGTCGAAGCCGGTGACGGAGAGGTCCTCGGGGATGCGCAGGCCGAGGCGGCGGGCGGCCTTGCAGGCGCCGGCGGCGAGGATGTCGTCGTCGCAGACGATGGCGGTGGGGCGGTCCTGGGGGGTGGCGAGGGCGGTTTCCATGGCCGTGCGGGCGCCGTCGACGG
Organism: Streptomyces sp. NPDC028910; assembly: GCF_055564955.1. Lineage (NCBI taxonomy): Bacteria > Bacillati > Actinomycetota > Actinomycetes > Kitasatosporales > Streptomycetaceae > Streptomyces > Streptomyces sp. NPDC028910. The sequence continues at coordinate 195,914 of NZ_JBVHVF010000008.1, forward strand.
TGAGGGGGGACCGTACGGTGCGCAGCTGGGTGTGGGGGCCGAGGAGGGTGGTCAGGGCTTGGGCGCGGGTGTCGAAGGTCCAGGAGTCGACGGCGGAGGCGATGTGGAGGAAGCGCCGGTGGCCGAGGGTGAGGAGGTGTTCGGTGATCTGGCGCATGCCGTCGGCCATGGCGAGGTTGACGTGGGCGGCGGCGCTGCCGGCGGCGGGGTCGCTGTCGAGCATGACGAGGGGGAGGGTGTCGCCGCCGATGGCGTGGAGGGCGTCGGCGGCCATGGAGGAGGCGATGACTCCGTCGAGTGCGGCGCGGGCTGAGGCGAAGGGGTCGCGGGCGGGGCCGGTGCCGTCGGGGGAGGGGTAGAGGACGACGCCGAAGCCGTGTTCGGCGGCGACGCGGGCGGCGCCGGTGTAGACGCGGGCGAAGAATTCGTTGGTGAGGGCGGGGACGACGAGGAGGGCGGTGCGGGTGGAGCCGAGGCGGAGGTTGCGGGCGGCGAGGTTGGGGCGGTAGCCGAGGCGGGTGGCGGTTTCGCGGACGAGGATGGCGGTGCGTTCTGAGACACGGCCGGGCCATTTGTCGCCGAGGACGAGGGAGACGGTGGCCTGGGAGACCCCGGCGGCGGTGGCCACGTCGCGGCTGGTGGGTCTCGTCACAGGTGGCTCCTGAAGTGCGAGGTCGGCGGTGGTGGGGGTGTGTGCGGGGTGGACCGCTGGACTGTGGCCATGGTACGTATGACCCGTCACGTTATACGTATTACCCCGGCGGGTTCGGGGCTGAAGGGGGCGCACATGGCCGCGGGATACGCGGAGCTGCTCGGGACCCGGCATGCCGCGAGGCTGCTGGTGGGCACGCTCATAGGGCGGCTGCCGAACGCGACCGCTCCGATCGCGATCGTGCTGTTCACGCGCGCCGAGGGCGGCAGCTACAGCCTCGCGGGGGCGCTGGCCGCCGCGTACGGGCTGGCCAACGCGGTGGGGCAGCCGCTGCTCGGCCGGGCGGTGGACCTGTTCGGGCAGCCGCGGGTCCAGCTGCCGGCGGCGGTCCTCTCCGCGCTCGGGATGGTGTGGCTGGCGCTGGTGGGCACGGGGTCGGCGGTGGCCGCGTATGCCGCGGTGGTGGTCGCCGGGCTCTTCACGCCCCCTCTGGAGGGCGGGCTGCGGGCTCTGTGGCCGGGCGTGCTGGGGGGCCGGGAGGAGAAGGTGCACGCCGCGTACGCGATGGACGCGGTGGCGCAGGAGGTCATGTTCACCGTCGGTCCGCTGCTGGTGACGCTGTTCGTGGCGCTGTGGTCGCCGGCCGGGGCGCTGCTGGCCATCAACGCGGTCGGGGTGCTGGGCGCCCTCTCGGTGGTGGTCAGCGAGCCGTCCCGTACGTGGCGTTCGGCGCCGCGGGAGGCCCACTGGCTGGGCGCCCTGCGGTCGCGGGGGCTGCTGGCGCTGCTGGGTGCCTTCTTCTTCGTGGGTACGGCGCTGGGCTCGATCACGGTGGCTGGTGTGGCGTACGCGGACGATCACGGGAACCAGGCCGTGTACGGCTGGCTGATGGCGGCGCTCGGGCTGGGCGCGCTGATCGGTGGTGTGGTCTACGGGGCCCGGCAGTGGGCGGGTGCGCCCGAGCGGCGGCTGCGGATGCTGGTGGCGTTGCTCGCGCTCTGTTACCTGCCGTTGATGCTGACTCCGGAGCCGGTGGCGATGACGGCCCTGGCGGCGCTCTCCGGTGTGTTCCTGGCGCCCGCGCTGGCGTGTGCGTTCATCGTGGTGGACCGGCACGCTCCGGCGGGCACGGTGACGGAGGCGTTCTCGTGGCTGGTGACCTTCTTCGGGGTGGGGGCGGCCATCGGCACGGCCGTCGCCGGTCCGGCGGTGGAGCTGGGTGGTACGGCGGCGGGTTTCGGTGTGGCGAGTGTCGCGGGCGGCGCGGCGCTGCTGGTTCTGATGGTCACTCAGCGGGTGCTGGCGACTGCCGGTCCGAGCCGTGCGGTGGCTGGTTCGTCCGGGGGAGTGCCGGGCGGTTCCCGCGACGTGCCGTCCGGGGCGCCGTCGGCTGGCTGATCCGTGGGCGTGTCGGACGGGCTCGGCGGCCCGTCCGTGGGCGTGTTCTTCGGCCGCTCGTCCGAACTGATCGAAACGGCGCTCCCGAACCCGGTTTCAGAAGAGGGCAGAAGGCGTAATGTTCAGTCATGGACCGCCGCATTTTCGGGCTGGAGAACGAGTACGGCGTCACGTGCACGTTCAGGGGACAGCGCCGACTGTCTCCTGACGAAGTGGCGCGCTACCTCTTCCGCCGTGTTGTGTCATGGGGCCGCAGCAGCAATGTCTTCCTGCGGAACGGCGCCCGCCTCTACCTCGACGTGGGTTCGCATCCGGAATATGCAACTCCCGAATGCGACAACGTGACCGAACTGGTCACCCACGACAAAGCAGGCGAGCGCATTCTCGAAGGACTGCTCGTCGACGCCGAACGCCGCCTGCACGAGGAGGGAATCGCGGGCGACGTCTACCTCTTCAAGAACAACACCGACTCGGCGGGCAACTCGTACGGCTGCCACGAGAACTACCTGGTGGCCCGGCACGGGGAATTCTCCCGCCTGGCGGACATTCTCATTCCGTTCCTTGTCACGCGGCAGCTGATCTGCGGCGCCGGCAAGGTGCTGCAGACCCCGCGGGGTGCGGTCTACTGCGTGAGCCAGCGGGCCGAGCACATCTGGGAGGGCGTCAGTTCCGCCACGACGCGCTCGCGGCCGATCATCAACACCCGGGACGAGCCGCACGCGGACGCCGAGCGCTACCGCCGGCTGCACGTGATCGTGGGCGACTCGAACATGTCCGAGACGACCATGCTGCTCAAGGTCGGGGCCACCGACCTGGTGCTGCGCATGATCGAGGCGGGCACGGTGATGCGGGACCTCACCCTGGAGAATCCGATCCGGGCGATCCGCGAGGTCAGCCACGACACCACGGGTCAGCGCAAGGTGCGCCTGGCGAGCGGCCGGGAGGCCTCGGCGCTGGAGATCCAGCGGGAGTACTACGACAAGGCGGTGGACTTCGCCGAGCGCCGGGGGATCCGTACCGGCGTGGTGGACCAGGTGCTGGAGCTGTGGGGCCGCACGCTCGACGCGATCGATGAGCAGGACCTGGACCGGATCGGGACCGAGATCGACTGGGTCATGAAGTACCAGCTGATCGAGCGGTACCGGGCCAAGCACAACATGACCATGTCGAATCCGCGGGTGGCTCAGATAGACCTCGCGTATCACGACATCCATCGCCGGCGCGGTCTGTACTACCTGCTGGAGCGCAAGGGGCAGGCGGCGCGGATCTGCAACGACCTGAAGATCTTCGAGGGCAAATCGGTGCCCCCGCAGACGACGCGGGCGCGGCTGCGCGGCGACTTCATCCGCCGGGCGCAGGAGCAGCGGCGGGACTTCACGGTCGACTGGGTGCACCTGAAGCTCAATGATCAGGCGCAGCGGACGGTGCTGTGCAAGGACCCGTTCCGGTCGGTGGACGACCGGGTGGAGAAGCTGATCGCGGGCATGTAGGAGCGCGGTGTGACGTCGCACTCGTCACCGGGGCCCCGTACGTCTCTCGTACGGGGCCCTGTGCACGGCTTAGAGTGGCGGGCGACCGCCTTGCCGTCTGAGATCTGAGGAACCCGTGCGCCGACTTGCCGGCCTGCTTGTCGTACCCCTTCTGCTGCTGACGACAGCAGCCTGTGGCGACGACAGCGGCTCCGACTCCGCCCAGATGAAGAACGGGGTGCCCGCGATCACCAAGGGTGCCAAGTTCGGGGAGACCCCCACCCTGTCGAAGGGGAAGGGCGGGCCGCCCAAGGAGCTGAAGGTGGTGACCATCAGCGAGGGCGCCGGGCAGGTGCTGAAGAAGGGCGACCTCGCGCAGGTCAACTACCTCGGCCAGGTGTGGGACGGCAAGGAGCCGTTCGACCAGAGCTTCGGCAAGCCCGCGCCGTTCGACCTGACCATCGGGGCCGGCGCCGTCATCAAGGGCTGGGACCAGGGCCTGGAGGGCCAGAAGATCGGCAGCCGTGTCGAGCTGGTGATCCCGCCGGAGCTCGGCTACGGCGAGCAGGGTTCGCCCCCGAAGATCAAGCCGAACGCCACGCTGGTCTTCGTCGTGGACATCGTCAAGGGTGCCACCGTCCCGGCCTCGGCCACGGGCAAGGAAGTCGCCCAGGACAACAAGGACCTGCCCAAGGTCGGCACGAACACGGACGGCAAGGAAGTCTCCGTGACCGTCCCGAAGGACACGGCCGAGCCGGCCAAGCTGGTGTCGAACTACATCCTGGAGGGCGACGGCCCGGCGGTGAAGGACACCGACAAGGTCGTGGTCAAGTTCAACGGCAAGACGTGGAAGGACGACAAGTCCTTCGAGAGCACGTACGGCACCGATCAGACGGTGACCTGGCCGCTGGAGCAGCTCTCGGTCCAGGGCCTGAAGGACGGCATGATCGGCAAGAAGGCCGGCAGCCGCATCCTGCTGGTCATCCCGCCGGACATGGCGTTCGGTGACAAGGAGCAGGGCACCATCCCGGCGAAGTCGACGCTGGTCTTCAGCCTCGACATCCTCGCGGTGATGTAAGACTGTTCCGGTTGACCGATTCGTACGTATGAGGAGCAGTTCCGTGAGCGACAAGCTCGAGAAGCCCGAGATCGACTTCCCCGAGGGCGAAGCCCCCAAGGACCTCCAGATCGAGGACATCTGGGTCGGCGACGGCGCGGAGGCCAAGAAGGGCGACCGGGTCTCCGTCCACTACGTGGGCGTGGCCTTCTCCACCGGCGAGGAGTTCGACGCCTCCTGGAACCGCGGCTCCGCGCTGCAGTTCCAGCTCGGTGTCGGCCAGGTCATCTCCGGCTGGGACCAGGGCGTCCAGGGCATGAAGGTCGGCGGCCGTCGCAAGCTGACGATCCCTGCGCACCTGGCCTACGGTGACCGCGGCGCGGGCGGCGCGATCGCCCCGGGCGAGACGCTGATCTTCGTCTGCGACCTGGTCAAGGTCGGCTGATCCGGACATCCGTGATCACAAGAGGGGCCCCCGCCGTCCGGCGGGGGCCCCTCGCTTTTGCCCGGGCGCGCCGGGGCGGTACGGTCAACGGTCACGGGTCCGTCCTCCGCCGTAGCGGTCGCGGCGCGTGTGACGGTGCGACGGATGTGTACGCGGAGAAGGGCGGAAGGGCGTCGATGGCGATTGCCAAGGCCGAGCGGCTGATGAATCTGGCGCTGTGTCTGCTGGGGACCCGCCGGCCGCTCAGCAAGCGCGAGTTGCGCGGTTCCATCGAGGCGTACATGGAGGCCGGCAACGACGAGTCCTTCAACCGCATGTTCGAGCGGGACAAGGACGATCTGCGCGAACTGGGCCTGGTCATCGAGACGGTGGAGAACCTGGAGGGCGAGACCGGCTACCTGGCCCGCCGGGACAGCAACCGGCTGCCTCCCGTCTCCCTGGACGCCGAGGAGGCCGCCGCCCTGGGGCTGGCGGCCAAGGTCTGGCAGCAGGCGCGCCTCGCGGGAGCCGCCAGCGGCGCCCTGCAGAAGCTGCGCGCGGGCGGGATGCCCGAGGCGGGGGACCCGTACGAGGGACAGCACAGCGCCATCGAGCCGCGCATCCCGGTCCACGAGGCGGCGTTCGAGCCGCTGATGCTGGCCTGCCGCGACCGCCGGCCGGTGGTCTTCGACTACCGCAAGTCCACCGCCGCCCGGCCCGAGACCCGTCAGGTGGAGCCCTGGGCGCTGGAGTGCTGGCGCGGCCACTGGTACCTGGCCGGTTACGACCGCGACCGCGGGGCGGAGCGGGTGTTCCGGCTCTCGCGGATCACCGGAAAGGTCCGCTCCCGGGTGGGCAAGTACACCGCCGAGGTGCCCGACGTGGTGACCGTACGGGAGACCGTGGCGAGCTGGGCCGGGGAGAGCGCGGACCGTTCCGCACTGATCCGGCTGCGTGCCGGGGCGGGGTACCCGCTGCGGGCCAAGGCCACCGCGGTGCGTGAGGGCGGGGACGGCTGGGACGAGCTGGAGATCCCGTACGGGCACGGGCTGGACGCCTGGCTGGTGGAGTTCGGGCCCGACGTCGTCGTGGTCGGGCCCGCCGACCTCCGGGCGGACGTGGTGGACCGGCTGCGGGCCGTCGCCGGGGCCTGAGGGGAGCCCGGCCGGGGCCCGGCCCCGGGGCCCGCCCGGGTTCGACCCGGGGGTTCGATCCGGGTTCGACCCGGGGGTTCGATCCGGGGTCGACGGGCCGCGCCGCCGGACCGCCGCCGCCGCACCTTCCGGCGGCGGCACCATTGAGACATCGCGACATCCAAGACGTGCCCGTGCCCTGAGGGGGAGACGTACCAGCATGGCTGCCAACGCCATCGACCAGACCCGCCGGATGCTGTCCCTGGTGACGTACCTGCGCGAGCGCCCCGGTGCGCACGTCGCCGACGTCGCGCGCGCCTTCGGCATCACCGAGGACGAGCTGATCTCGGACCTCGACGTGCTGCCCATGTGCGGGACCAGCTTCCGGGGCGGGGACCTGCTCGACATCGACACCGACGGGGAGCGCATTTGGTGGCGCAATCCCGACGCCTCGGGGGAGTCCACCGCCGAGCCGCTGCGGCTGGCGGCCGACGAGGCGACCGCGCTGCTGGTCGCGGCGCGCGCGGTGGCGACGCTGCCCGGGCTGCGCGAGAGCGACCGGGACGCCCTGCTGCGGGCCACCGCCAAACTGGAGGCGGCCGCGGGGGAGGCGGCCGGGGCCAGCTCCCGGCTGTCGGTGACCTTCGAGTCCGAGGGCGGGGTCTTCGCCGACGTCGACCGGGCCATCGCGGAGCGCCGGCGGCTGTGGCTGCGCTACTACTCGCCCGCGCGGGACGAGCTCACCGAGCGCAAGGTCGACCCGATCCGGCTCTTCGCGGTGGGGCACACGTACATGGAGGGGTGGTGCCACCTCTCCGAGGCCCGGCGCACCTTCCGCCTCGACCGGGTCGCGGAGATCCGGCTGCTGGACGAGCGGGCCGAGCCGCCCGCCATCGAGCCGCGCGACCTGTCCGAGGGGCTGGTCCAGCCGGCCGCCGAGGACCCGGAGGTCGTGGTCGAGGTGGGTCCGGGCGGGCGCTGGGTCGCCGAGTACTACCCGCACGACAGCGCGGAGGAACTGGCCGGGGGCGGCCTGCGGATCACCCTGCGCAGCCCGGACCCGGCCTCGCTGCGCCGGCTCGCGCTGCGGCTGGGCCGCGAGGGGCGCATCGTGGCCCCCGCGGAGCTGGCGGACAGCGCGCGCAGGGCCGCGCGGGAGGCACTCGCGGGATACGGGGAAAAGGTCTGAGGGGAACGCGGTCGATGTCGCCAACGTCCGGGCCCGTCGCCTTCAAGGCCTCCTGTCCCGACTGCCGCGCCCGCTTCGAGCTCGACGCGGGCGCCCTGCGGCTGGCCATCGGCGGCAGCCGGCGGACCACCTTCTACTCCTTCACCTGTCCCGAATGCGGCGCCGCCGTACGCAAACCAGCCGGTGAGCGCATCGTGGAACTGCTGACCGGCGGTGGCGTGAGCACCCTGCGCAGCATCTGAGGCGGCCGGTGGCCTAGGCTCGGTCCATGCTGTGGCCGATGTTCGCAATTGCCCTGGGGTTCCTCGCAGTCGCCGTGCTCGGGGTCCTGTCCGTGCGGGTCCACGTGGAGGTGCGCAGACTCGCCGCCCAGGTCGCGCAGGCGAGCCGCCGGATCACCGACGCCTCGGGGGACCTGGAGCGGGCGGCCGCCGACCTGGCCCGGGCGGGTCGCGGCGTGCGGCCGTAACCGGCCCGGACGCAAGCGGGGAGTCGCCCGGGGATTGCCGGGCGTTAACCCCCTGGGGTTACGATCCTCGGTAGACACAGTCCTTGGCGCCCGTCCGGTGTGCTGCGAACCTCGGAGAAAAGGAAGATACCTATGTTCGGCAACCTCAGGGGTTGGGAAATCTTCGTCATTCTCGGAGTCATCATCCTGCTGTTCGGCGCCAAGAAGCTCCCGGACATGGCCCGCTCGCTGGGCAAGTCGGCCCGCATCCTCAAGAGCGAGGCCAAGGCCATGAAGAAGGACGGCGAGTCCGAGGACGCGTCCACCGCCGCCACCGCCGCGGACCAGTCCGCGCAGCAGCCCGTCGCCCCGCGCACCATCCAGGCCGCGCCCGGTGACGTCAGCAGCTCCCGGCCGGTCAGCGAGCCGAACCGCACCGCCCAGGGCTGAGACCCGCCGTACACGCCAGTCATCTGTAACGAGACAAGGGACGTGGGTTGCTCAAGTCTGCCCGCAAGCAGGGGAAAGCGGACAAGGACGCCGAAGGGCGGATGCCTCTTGTCGAGCACCTGCGTGAGCTGAGAAACCGTCTGCTGAAGTCGGTCCTGGCGATCCTCCTGATCACCATCGTGTCGGCCTTCTTCTACAAGGACCTCATCGACTTCATGCTGAAGCCGATGCTGGACTCCGTGGGCTGTACCGACGGGGTGGTCTCGCAGCGCAACGGCCGTCCCTGCGCCGACATGACCGTGAACGGCCTGATCGCGCCGTTCTCGATCGCCCTCAAGGTCTCGCTCACCGCCGGTGTGGTGCTCTCCGCACCGGTGTGGCTCTACCAGCTGTGGGCCTTCACCGCCCCCGGCCTGCACAGCCACGAGAAGAAGTACGCGATGAGCTTCGTCGCGGTCGGCGCGCCGCTCTTCGCCGCCGGCGCGGTGCTCGCGTACAAGATCCTCCCGCAGACCGCGATGGTCCTGCTCGACTTCACCCCCGACCACGCCCGCAACCTGCTGCCGGTCGACGACTACCTCGACCTGATCACGCGCATGGTCGTGGTCTTCGGCCTGGCCTTCGAGCTGCCGCTGCTGCTGATCCTGCTCAACATCACCGGTGTGCTCACCGCGAAGCGGCTGGGGGGCTGGTGGCGTGCCATGGTCCTCGGCATCACCGTCTTCTCCGCGTTCGCGACGCCCACCGGTGACCCGCTGACCATGCTGTCGCTGGCCGTCCCGATCGTGGCCCTCTACTTCATCGCGCTCGGCGTCTGCCTGGTCAACGACCGCAGGCGGCGGCGCAACGACCCCGACGCGGCGCTGGACGACGACGAGGCCTCCGAGCTGGACCTCACCCCGTCGAAGATCGGTGAGCTGGACCCGGTCCCGGCTCCCGCCGCGCTCCCCGGACAGGCCGACGGCGGACGCGGGCGGATCAACGGTTACGACGACGCGACCTGACCGGCGCCGCCAGGACGGCGAGCCGCCGGGGAGGCTTCCGGTGACCGCGCGGTGGGTGCCGGGGGCGGTCCGGCCGCTCACTTAAATGATCGCGACTGTTGTCAGAGGTGGCGGGTAGGCTCGAAACAAGATGACCGAAGAACTCTCACCCGCCGAGCGGTACGCCGCTGCCCGGATCCGCGCCGCCGAAGAGGCCACCGCCCTGGCCCCCTTCCGCGAGCTGTACGAATTCGATCTGGACCCGTACCAGGTCGAGGCCTGCAAGGCACTGGAGGCGGGCAAGGGCGTCCTCGTCGCCGCCCCGACCGGCTCGGGCAAGACGATCGTCGGCGAGTTCGCCGTGCACCTGGGCTTCCAGCAGGGCCGCAAGTGCTTCTACACGACGCCGATCAAGGCGCTGTCGAACCAGAAGTACGCCGACCTCGTCAAGCGCTACGGCGCCGACAAGGTGGGCCTGCTGACCGGCGACAACAGTGTGAATGCCGAGGCGCCGGTGGTCGTGATGACCACCGAGGTGCTCCGCAACATGCTGTACGCGGGCTCGCAGTCGCTGCTGGGCCTCGGCTACGTCGTGATGGACGAGGTCCACTACCTCTCCGACCGGTTCCGCGGAGCCGTCTGGGAAGAAGTGATCATCCACCTGCCCGAATCGGTGACCCTGGTGTCACTGTCGGCGACCGTGTCCAACGCCGAGGAGTTCGGCGACTGGCTGGACACCGTGCGCGGGGACACCGAGGTGATCGTCTCCGAGGAGCGGCCCGTACCGCTGTGGCAGCACGTCATGGCCGGCCGCCGGATCTACGACCTCTTCGAGGAGGAGTCCGACCACGGAGGCCGCGGCTCCGCGCGCCGGGAGGTCAATCCCGACCTGCTGCGCATGGCGCGCGAGGAGAACAGCCGCACCTACATCCCGAAGGACCGGCGGCGCGGCAGGATGCTCCGCGAGGCCGACCGCGAGCGCGAGCGGCGCTCCCGCGGCCGGATCTGGACCCCGTCCCGCCCCGAGGTGATCGCCCGCCTCGACAACGACGGGCTGCTGCCCGCCATCAACTTCATCTTCAGCCGGGCCGGCTGCGAGGCCGCGGTCCAGCAGTGCCTGTACGCGGGCCTGCGGCTCAATGACGAATCCGCGCGCCTGAAGGTCCGCGAGATCGTCGAGGCGCGCACCGCGACCATCCCCGCCGAGGACCTGCACGTCCTGGGGTACTACGAGTGGCTCGAAGGCCTGGAGCGGGGCATCGCCGCGCACCACGCGGGCATGCTGCCCACCTTCAAGGAGGTGGTGGAGGAGCTGTTCGTACGCGGTCTGGTGAAGGCCGTCTTCGCCACCGAGACCCTGGCGCTGGGCATCAACATGCCCGCGCGCACGGTGATCCTGGAGAAGCTGGTCAAGTGGAACGGTGAGCAGCACGCCGACATCACCCCCGGCGAGTACACGCAGCTGACCGGCCGGGCCGGGCGGCGCGGCATCGACATCGAGGGCCACGCGGTGGTGCTCTGGCAGCGGGGCATGGACCCGGTGGGGCTCGCCGGGCTGGCGGGTACCCGTACGTATCCGCTGCGCTCCAGCTTCAAGCCCTCGTACAACATGGCCGTGAACCTGGTCAGCCAGTTCGGGCGGCACCGCTCGCGCGAGCTGCTGGAGACCTCCTTCGCGCAGTTCCAGGCGGACCGCTCGGTCGTCGGGATCTCCCGGCAGGTGCAGCGCAACGAGGAGGGGCTGCAGGGCTACCAGGAGGGCATGACCTGCCACCTGGGGAACTTCGAGGAGTACGCGCAGCTGCGCCGCGACCTCAAGGACCGTGAGACGGAGCTGGCCAAGCAGGGTGCGGCCCAGCGGCGGGTGCAGGCGGCCAGTTCGCTGGAGAAGCTGAAGCCGGGCGACATCATCCACGTGCCGACGGGCAAGTTCGCCGGGCTCGCGCTGGTCCTGGACCCGGGTGTGCCGGCCGGGCGGGTCAACGGGCACCGCGGGTACGAGTACGCGGAGGGTCCGCGTCCGCTGGTGCTCACCGCCGAGCGGCAGGTCAAACGGCTCGCCTCGATCGACTTCCCGGTTCCGGTGGAGGCCCTCGACCGGATGCGGATCCCCAAGACCTTCAACGCGCGCTCGCCGCAGTCCCGTCGGGACCTGGCGTCCCAGCTGCGGACCAAGGCCGGGCACATCGCGCCCGAGCGGCGGGGCCGCGGCCGGGCCGCGGCGGCCGACGACCGCGAGATCGCCCGGCTGCGGGCCGCGCTGCGGGCGCATCCCTGCCACGGCTGCGACGAGCGCGAGGACCACGCCCGGTGGGCGGAGCGCTACCACCGGCTCAAGCGGGACACCGTGCAGCTGGAGCGGCGGATCGAGGGCCGGACGAACACCATCGCCCGCACTTTCGACCGGATCCACGCACTGCTGACCGAGCTGGACTACCTGCGCGAGGACGAGGTCACCGTGCACGGCAAGCGGCTCGCCCGGCTGTACGGGGAGCTCGACCTGCTGGCCTCCGAGTGCCTGCGCGCCAGGATCTGGGAGGGTCTGAGCCCGGCCGAACTGGCCGCCTGCGTTTCGGCGTTGGTGTTCGAGGCGCGGCAGTCCGACGACGCGGTGGCGCCGAAGGTGCCCGGTGGCGCGGCGAAGGAGGCGCTGGCCGAGATGGTCCGCATCTGGGGCCGGCTCGACGCGCTGGAGGAGGAGCACCGCATCAACCAGGCGGAGGGCGTGGGCCAGCGCGAGCCGGACCTCGGCTTCGCGTGGGCGGCGTACCAGTGGGCCTCCGACAAGAGCCTGGACGAGGTGCTGCGCGAGGCGGAGATGCCGGCGGGCGACTTCGTGCGCTGGTGCAAGCAGGTCATCGACGTGCTGGGGCAGATCGCGGCGGCGGCCCCTTCGGCCTCCGGCGACAGCGGGAGCACGGTGGCGCGAAACGCCCGCAAGGCCGTGGACGCACTGCTTCGGGGTGTAGTGGCCTACAGCTCGGTCGGCTAGAGCCTTTTGGATCTTCCTCCAAAAGAAGGGCTGGCTTGATCTGACCTCTTGCCATGATCGAATCGGCGTGCTTTGTGCGACGATCGGTTCATGAGTGGCGGAGCAGACGAAGGGCCGAGACGGGTCGGTCGGCCGCGCGCCGACCAGCTGAGACCGGAGAGCGGCCGGCCGCCGCGTGAGGAACTCCTCTGCGCGGCGGCCGAGTTGTTCACCGTTCAGGGATACGCGGCGACCACCACGCGGGCGGTCGCCCAACGGGCCGGAATGCGCCAGGCCACGATGTACCACTACTTCGGCGGCAAGGAGGAACTCCTCGCCGAGCTGCTGGAGTCCACGGTCGCACCCTCGCTGGTGCTGGCCCGGCAGTTGCTCGCCGATGTCCGGCGGCCCGCCGCGCGGCGGCTGTGGGAGCTGTGCCGCTCCGACGTGCTGCTGCTGTGCGGGGGCCCGTACAACCTGGGGGCGCTCTACCTGCTGCCCGAGGTGGGCGGCCCCCGCTTCACGCAGTTCCGCCGGATGCGCGCGGACCTCAAGGACGCCTACCGGGTGTTGCTCGACGGGACCTGCGTCGGCGCCGAACTGGCCGCCGACCGGGCGGGGCTGGCGCTGCGCAACGACCTGGTCTTCGGGCTGATCGAGGGCGTCATGCTGATCCACCGCTCCGCTCCGGCCCGCCCGGTGGCGGCCTTCGCGGAGGCCACCGCCGACGCGGCGCTGCGGATCGCGGGCGTCGGCCTTCGCGACGACTAGGGGGTGTCCGGGCGACCGGACGGCTGAGTGCCCGTGCCGGCCTCCCAGCCGGCGCGGTCGTGCCAGGCCTGGAGGGTGCGGGCGCTCTCGAAGCGGTGCACGGCCCCGGTGACCGGGTCGGTGAACGCCAGGACCCGGGCCAGGAGTTGGAGGGGCCGGCGGTAGTCGTCCGGGGCCGGATCTGTGACGTGCGGATACACCGGGTCGCCGAGGATGGGCAGGCCCAGACGGTTCATGTGCACCCTCAGCTGATGGGTGCGGCCGGTGTGCGGGGTCAGCCGGTAGCGTCCCAAGCCGCCCTCGGTGTCGGTGAGTTCGATCAGACTCTCGGCGTTGGGCGAGCCGCCGGGCACCTCGGTCGCCGCGATGACCCCGCGGGCCTTCTCGATCCGGCTGCGGACCGTGCGGGGCAGGTCGAGCCCCGGATCGTGGGCCGCGAGGGCCTCGTACTCCTTGTGTACCTCGCGCCGCTGGAAGAGGAGCTGGTACGCGCCGCGGTCCTCGGGCCGGATGCTGAACATCACCAGTCCCGCCGTCAGCCGGTCCAGGCGGTGCGCCGGGCTGAGCGCGGGCAGGTCCAGCTCCTCGCGGAGCCGGGCCAGGGCGGTCTCGGTGATGTGGCTGCCGCGCGGGGTGGTCGCCAGGAAGTGCGGCTTGTCCACCACCAGCAGGTGCGCGTCGCGGTGGACGACGGAGATCGGGAAGGGCACGGGCGGCTCGGGCTCCATGTCCCGGTGGAACCACAGGTAGGCGCCCGGCTCGTACGGATCCGTCGCGTGCAGGACCCGCCCGCCGGGGCCGAGGACCCGGCCGGCGGCAAGCAGGTGCGCGATGGACCCGGCGCCGCGGGTGCCGGCGTAGCGCGCGGCGAGGTAGCCGCCGAGATCCGTCCACGTTCCGTCCGGGTCCGGTGGCAGGCGCAGCCGGACCGGGTCGATGCCGGCGACCTGGGGGAGGGGCGAGGGGGGTGACTGGGCTCTGCGTCTCATCTCGGGGACAGGCTATGCGGCTACTGCTCGGTGAAGGTGCCCAGGCGGTTGGCGTCGAGGTACTCGACGCGGAAGGTGCCGTCGGTGAAGAACACCCCGGTGCGGCCGATCGCGTTCTCGCCCCTCGTCTCGAAGCTGAAGGTGTCGCCGTCGTAGTGCGTGAGCGGATAGCGCTGGGGCTTCGGGCCGAGGGAGAGGGTGAGCGCGCCCTTGTCGTCGGCGGTCACGGTGGCCTTGCCGTAGTAGGGGTTGTCGTAGGTGCCGGTGTACGCGGCGCTGTCCTGGGCCGGCTTGGCTCCGGCGGGCGGGTGGGCGTAGTCGGTGGGGGAGCGGCCCACATTGAGCTCCTGCTCGTACAGGGTCGAGATCAGGGGGAGCCAGTCGGTGGTGGCCTTGCCGTGCTCGGCGAAGTCGAAGAAGTTCAGGGCGACGGTGTCGGCGACGCCGACCGGCGCGCCGTTGGTGAGGACGACGATGCCGAGCTTTTCCAGCGGGAGCATGGTGACGTTGGTGTTGGCGCCGAGTTCGAAGCCGCCGGAATGGCTCAGGCGCAGCCGGCCCGCGCTGTCGTAGGAGACGTTCCAGCCCAGGCCGTAGAAGCCGGTGCGGTTGGCGGGCGGGGTGGGCGGCTGCGACAGGATCTGCGGGAAGTGGGTGGCGGCGAGGGTGTCGGCCGGGATGATGCGCTTCTCATCGAGGGTGCCGTCGGCGAGCTGGAGCCGCAGCCAGCGGGACATGTCGCGGGCGGAGGAGCTGACCCCGCCGGCCGGCGCCTGGGCGTCGGGGTTGCGGACGAAGCGGGGGCTCCAGGTGCCGTCCGGGTTCTTCACGTGGGTGGCCGCGTGGTTCGGGGCTCGCTCGAACGCGGAGAACTCGGTGCTGCTGCTGGTCATTCCGGCGGGCTTGAACAGGACGTCCTCGGAGAGCTTCTGCCAGCTGGTGCCCTTGGCGCGGGCCACGGCCTCGGCGGCGGCGGTGAGGCCGAAGTTGGTGTAGGCGTAGCTCGCGCGGAACGGGGTGAGGGGCTCGAAGCGGAGGTGGTCCAGGATGTACGCCTGGTCGTAGCCGAGGTCTTCGAGGAGGTCACCGGCGTGGTCGGGGAGGCCGCTGCGGTGGGAGAACAGGTCGGCGGTCGTCACGTGACCGGAGACCCAGGGGTCCTTCAGGGAGAACCCGGGGAGCGCGGTGTGGCGGCCCCACTCGCCGGGCTCGGTGACGGCGCCGGCCACGATGGTGGAGGAGATCGGCTTGGAGACGGAGGCGACCTGGAAGACCGTGTCCGGGTCGACCTTCGCGGTCTCGCCGGTACGGCGGATGCCGTAGCCCTTGATGTGGACGACCTCGTCGTCGTGGACGACGGCCACGGAGACGCCGGGGACGCCGGTGCGGCGCATCAGGTTCGCGATGTCCTGGTCGAGGTGGGCGACGGCCTTGTCGACGGCCTCGTCGGTGATCTGCGGTTTCGGCGCGGGGGGCGGGGAGGGGGCGGCGCTGGCCGCTCCCGTGGCCAGCAGCACGGCGGTCCCGGCTGCCCCGATTGCGCGGAGCGTACGCATGCGTCCATTGTCCCGCCGGTGCGCGGTCCCCGCGCGGGCGGAGGCACGGTGCGGCGTTGTTGCCGGGGCGTTGCCCCGGACCCCGCGCCTCGAACGCCGGCGGGGCTGGATTGGGCCGGGTAGGGCTGGGTGGTGCGGCGGGCAAGCCAGACCGTAGGGCGGGGGCAATGGCGGACGGCATCAGCCGAAACCAGCCTCGCCGGCGTTTGAGGCGCGGGGTTGGGGGCGGAGCCCCAGGGCGACGGCGGCAGGAGGCTACGCGGCCGCGGCGCGGTCCTGTTCGGCTTCGATCGCCGCGTTCCAGTCGCGCTTGATCGCGCGCCAGCCCTCGTCCGTCTCGCCCAGGCGCCAGTAGCCCGAGATCGACAGGCGTTCGCGCGGGATGCCGCGCTCCAGGCGCAGGTGGCGGCGCAGGTCCTTGACGAAGCCGGCCTCGCCGTGGACGAAGGCGTGGACGTCGGTGGAGGGGAATTCCAGGGAGGTGACCGCCTCCACCAGGGCCTCGCCGATCGGGCGGCCGGCGCGGTGGAGCCAGACCGGGACGACGCCGGCGGGGGTGGCGATCTTCAGTTCGTCGGCCGGGCCGTCGATCTCCACGATGGCGTGGACCACGGCGCCCGCCGGCATCCGCTCCATCGCCGCGGCGATGGCCGGCAGCGCGCTCTCGTCGCCGACCAGCAGGTGCCAGCCGGCCACCGGGTCCGGGGCGTACGCCCCGCCCGGGCCGAGGAAGCGGACGAGCTCACCCGGCTGGACCCGGGCCGCCCACGGGCCGGCCAGGCCCTCGTCGCCGTGGACGACGAAGTCGAGGGTCAGCTCCAGGTGCGCCGGGTCCCAGTTCCGTACGGTGTACGCGCGCTGGCGCGGCCACTGCGCGCGCGGGAACTCGGCGCGGATCTGCTCCAGGTTCCACGGCGCGGGGTAGGTGACGCCCTCCGGGGAGAAGAGGATCTTGATGTAGTGGTCGGTGAACTCGCCCGCACCGAAGTCCGCCAGGCCCTCACCGCCCAGCACGAGCCGCACCATGTGCGGTGAGAGCCGCTCGGTGCGTACGACGACTGCGGTGCCGACGGTGCGGGCGCGTCCTTCTGCCACGGTGTCTCCCCTGACTCCCCTGAAACTTAGCCTTACCTAAGTTAGCACCTCAGTGGCGCAGCGCACTGCTCAGGCGAGTGACTGCTCCCCCCAGACCCCACCGATGGGCTAGTGCGTCGACCAGTTCCGGTTGTGCCGGGGCCGCCGGCAGGGCCGGGTCGAACGGCGGCAGCGGGACGTCCGAGGCCACCTGGACCACCTTCGGTGCCACCGCCAGATACGGCCGGGACTCGTCCAGCCGCTTGCGCTGGGTGAGGGTCAGCTTCGACTTCGGGTCGTCGATCGCCGCGACGATCCCGGCCAGGGAGCCGTAGGCGTCGAGGAGCTTGGCCGCCGTCTTCTCGCCGATGCCGGGAACGCCCGGCAGGCCGTCGCTCGGGTCGCCGCGCAGCAGCGCCAGGTCCGCGTACCCGGGGCCGTCAACCCCGTACTTCTCCCGCAGCCACGCCTCGTCCGTCACCTGCAGGCTGCCCACGCCCTTCAGGGGGTACAGCACCCGCCGCTGCCGGGCGTCGTCGACCAGCTGGTACAGGTCCCGGTCACCGGTGACGATGTCCACCGGGCCGGTGGCGCGCGCGGTGAGCGTACCGATCACGTCGTCCGCCTCGTATCCGGCGACCCCCACCCGGGCGATGCCGAAGGCGTCCAGCGCCGTCTCGATGATCGGCACCTGCGGGGCGAGCGTGTCCGGGATCTCCTCCAGGTCGGGGCCGGTCTCGTGCTCGCGCGCCACCCGATGGGCCTTGTACGAGGGGATCAGCTCCACCCGCCAGTGCGGCCGCCAGTCGGCGTCCATGCACGCCACCAGATCGTCCGGCCGGTGGTCCTGGACGAGCCGGCCGATGAAGTCCAGCAGCCCGCGCACGGCGTTGACCGGGGTGCCGTCAGGGGCCTTCACGGAATCCGGCACACCGAAGTAGGCGCGGAAGTAGAGGGAGGCGGTGTCCAGGAGCATCAGGCGTCGTGTCGTCACGGAGTCGATGATGCCGCAACGCGTCCCGGGGGTGTCTCGGCCGCCGGGACACCCCCGGGGCCGCGCCGGAGACGGCCGGCGGGCCGCCACGGACAGTGAGCGGACGGGCACGGGAAGGGCCGTGCACGCGAAACCGGAGGCGGTTGCTGCGTAAGGTGCTTACAGCACACCGATGTGCGACAGATATGGGGAGGGCAGCCCCGACATGAACGACAGGGACGGCACGGACGGCACTGACGGCCTGAGCGGCAAGCTGGACGACAGGGACGACAAGAGCAAGGACAAGGACGGCAAGGAACCGCTGCGGGTGGGCGTGGCCGTGCGCAAGCGGCGCCGCGCGCTGCACCTCACGCTGGCCGCCGTGTCGGCGCGCAGCGGTCTGTCGGTGCCCTTCCTGAGTCAGATAGAGAACGAGCGGGCCCGGCCCAGCATGCGGTCCCTGGAGCGGGTCGCGGACGCGCTGGAGACCACGGCCGTCGAACTGCTGGCCGCTTCCGACACCGCGCGCACGGTGGCCCTCGTACGGGCCGGAGACGAGTCCGGGCTGACCCCGGCCCCGGGCGTACGGGCCCTCGTACGCGGTCACCACCAGCTGCACGCGCTGGAATTCACGGGGGACCAGGACGCCGGACGCGAGTACCAGCACCGCAACGACGAGCTGATGTACGTGGTCGAGGGCGCCTGCCAGGTGGAGGCGGAGGGGCGGGCGTACCGGCTGGAGAGCGGCGACGCGCTGTTCCTGTCGGGGGGCGTGCGCCACCGCTGGCGGGCCGTCACCGAGGACACCCGGATCCTGGTGGTCGCGGTGGGCGACCACATCCACGCGACGTCCGAACCCCCGTCGCCGGGGCGCTGAGCGGCGTGCGTCGGGTCGTGTCGCTGGTCCCGTCGCTGACCGAGGCGGTGGCCGTGAGCGCGCCGGGGCTGCTGGTCGGGGTCACGGACTGGTGCACGCACCCCAAGGACCTGGGGAGCGCGGTGCGGATCGGGGGGACGAAGAACCCCGACGTACGGAAGATCGCCGGGCTCCGCCCGGACCTGGTGATCGCCAACGAGGAGGAGAACCGGGCCCCGGACCTGGCGGCGCTGCGCGCGGCCGGGGTGGAGGTGCTGGTCACCGAGGTACGGGACCTGCCGCAGGCGCTGCGGGAGCTGGACCGGGTGCTCGTGGGGGCGCTGGGGCTGGCGAGGCCGGGGTGGCTGGCGGACGCCGAGGCCGCGTGGGCCCGGGTGGAGCCGGTCGGTGCGCTCACCGCCTTCGTGCCGGTGTGGCGACGGCCGTGGATGGTGCTGGGGCGGGACACCTTCGCGGGGGACCTGCTGGCACGGCTGGGGGTCCGCAACGTGTACGCCGGGCACCGCGAGCGGTATCCGCGGGTGCCGGTGGAGGAGCTCGCCGCCGGCGGCTGCGATCTGGTGGTGCTTCCGGACGAGCCGTACCGCTTCTCGGCCGAGGACGGGCCGGAGGCCTTCCCGGGGCTGCCCGCCGCGCTGGTCAGCGGGCGCCACCTCACCTGGTACGGGCCCTCGCTGACCGAGGCCGCCGCGGTTCTGGCCAAATCCCTGCGAGAGGCCGCGTAGGCCCTGTCCGGAGGAGCGGCCTGCGGCCTGCGGCCGGGTCAGCCGTCCGCGGGGGCGTCGGCCTCCCATCGCAGTAGGTCTCCCGGCTGGCATTCGAGGGCCTCGCACAGCGCCGCGAGCGTCGCGAAGCGCACCGCCTTGGCGCGGCCGTTCTTGAGGACCGCCAGGTTGGCGGGGGTGATCCCGACGCGTTCGGCCAGCTCGCCCACGGACATCTTCCGCCTCGCCAGCATCACGTCGATGTCGACGGCGATCGGCATCAGATCACCTCGTCCAGCTCGGCCTGCATCCGCGCCGCCTGGGCGAGCAGCATCCGCAGCACGAGCACGATGAGCGCGACCCCGAGGACCGCCACGACGACCCCGCAGATCAGCAGGACCACGCCCGGGGCGACGGCCTCGCCCGGCGCCAGGACCACCGCGAACGCGAACACCAGGAGGGCGGCCGCCACGAACGCGCCGATCACGACGTCCACGTACCGGAAGGCGGCGTGGGAGAAGACCGTTCCGCGGCGCACCATCGTCACCAGCCGCCATACGCAGACCAGGACCACCTGGGCCGCGACGACACCGAGGACCGTGATCACGAGGACCGGGGTGCGCAGGTGCGCGACCTCGGCGGTGAGCTCCCGCATGTCGATGGCCAGCAGCGGCACCATCACCGCCTGCACGAACACCGAGCCGGCCAGCAGCACCACCAGCACGGCGCGCAGCGCGAGCACTGTCAGCTTTCCCATCATCTCTCCCTCGGTCGAGCAACGATGGAAATCTATCGAGATTCGATAGGTGTGACAAGCCCCGTACGAGACGGCTCAGCGGGGAGCGGACAGGAGGCGGCCCGTGGACAGGCCGTGCAGGGTGCGGGCGGCCGCCAGCAGCCAGGCGGTCACCAGCGCGAGGAAGAGCGCGGTGGCGAGCCAGGCGAAGGCCGTCAGGCCGGTGTGGTGGGCCAGGCCGGTGGCGCCGGTGACGCAGGTGCCGAGGGGAAAGGTCAGCGCCCACCAGGTCATGGCGAAACCCATGCCGTGACGGGCCGCCCGGAGCAGCATGGCCGCGGCGAGGGCCAGCCAGAGCAGCGCGAAGCCCATCACGGGGACCCCGTAGACGACGGCGAAGGCGCTCAGCGCTCCGGCGTAGGGGGCGCCGATCGACTGGTGGGCGACGTCGGCGAGCTGGTTCACGGCGGTGGTGGACTGGCCCAGGGGGCCGAGGACCAGGAAGAGCGTGGGCGTCAGGGCCAGGGGGAGGGGGCCACCGACGATCAGCCGGCCGAAGATCAGGGGGAGCATCAGCAGGGTGGCGAGCAGGCTGATGCCGAACATGGCGTAGCAGGCGAGCAGCAGGGCCTCGCGGGGCTGGCCGGCCGGCAGGTGGGGGATCAGCAGCGGGCCCACGGCGGCGGAGACCATCGGGGCGACCAGGGGGAGCAGCCAGACGGGGGTGGCCTGGCGGGGCTCGACCTTGTGGCGTACGACCATCAGGTAGGGCACGACCACGGCCATGACCAGGCCTATCGCGGTGCCGGCGGTGAAGAGGGCGGCGTCCACGGCGACGGCCGCGCCGGTCCCGATGAGGTCCTTGCCGACGATGAGGGTCCCGGCGCCCACGGCCAGCAGCGCCATCGAGAGGCAGCCGTAGAAGGGGGCGACGGCGGGATCGAGGAGGTGGGCGCGGGCCTGGTCGCGGTGGTGGAGCCAGTGGCCGGCGCGGGCGGTGAGCAGGACGGCGAGGACGGCGGCGGACAGCGCCCAGACGAGCTGGCAGGCGACGCGCTGGCCGGGGAGCTGGTACGGGAGGGTGGCGCCGGCGTTGGCGATGATCGCCGTGCCCATGACGGAGGCGTACCAGTTGGGGCCGAGGTGCCGGAGCGCGGGGGCCTTGTGGGCGCGGGGCGCGGGCTCGGTGAGGGTGCGGGGTCGCACGAGGGTGGTGGCCATGGATCCAGCGTCGTCCCAGGTGGGAGCGGGCGGCAGAGGCCATCTTCCTATGAGGCCATAAACTGATGTTATGGGTGAAGAGGAGTGGGTTCCGCTGGCGCACCGGGTGCCGGACCTGGGCGCGCTGGAGCTGCTGCTCGCGGTCGCGCGGGTCGGCAGCCTGAGCGGCGCCGCCCGGCGGCTGGGGATCACGCAGCCCGCGGCGAGCAGCCGGATCCGGGCGATGGAGACGCGGCTCGGCGTGGCGCTGGTGGACCGGTCGCCGCGGGGGTCGACGCTGACGGCGGAGGGTGCGCTGGTCACGGACTGGGCCCGGCGGGTGGTGGAGGCGGCGGAGGCCTTCGACGCGGGGGCGCAGGCGCTGAGGGGGCGGCGGGACTCGCGGCTCCGGGTGGCCGCCAGCATGACCATCGCGGAGTACCTGCTGCCCGGCTGGCTGATCGCGCTGCGCGGGCAGCGGCCGGACACGGCGGTGTCGCTGCACGCGGGGAACTCGGCGGTGGTCGCCGAACGGGTCCTCGCGCACGAGGCCGACCTCGGCTTCGTGGAGGGGCTGACGGTGCCGGAGGGACTGGACTCGGCGGTGATCGCGCAGGACCGGCTGGTGGTGGCGGTGGCGCCCGGGCACGCGTGGGCGCGGCGCTCGCGGGGGGTGGAGGCGGCGGAACTGGCGGCGACGCCGCTGATCCTGCGGGAGCGGGGGTCGGGGACGCGGCAGGTGCTGGACGCGGCGCTCGCCGGGTGCGGGGGGCTGGCGGCGCCGCTGCTGGAGCTGGCCTCGACCACGGCGGTGAAGGCGGCGGCGCTGAGCGGCGCCGGGCCGTGTGTCCTGTCGGAGCTCGCCGTGGGGGACGAGGTGGCGGCGCGGCGGCTGGTGGAGGTGCCGGTGTCGGGGGCCGGGCTGGGGCGGGCCCTGCGGGCGGTCTGGCCGGGGGGCTCGCGCCCGGCGGGTCCGGCGCGTGATCTGCTGTCGCTGACGCGGGGGAAGGCGTAGCTGCGGATTCGGGTGCGGCGCGGTTGCCGGGGGCGCTGCCCCCGGACCCCCGCGCCTCAAACGCCGGCGGGGCTGAAAGAGCGCCTCAAACGCCGGCGGGGCTGAAAGAGCGCCTCAAACGCCGGCGGGGCTGGGGTTTGGCCCGGCGGGGCTGGGTTTGGCCGGGCGGAGCTGGGTTTGGCCGGGCGGGGCTGGGTTGGCCGGGCGGGGCTGGTTTGGCCGGTGGGGCTGGATGTGGTCAGGCCACCGGGACCGCCGCGCGGGCCATGGCCGCTTCGATCAGGGACGACATCACCCTCGTGTCCTTGTCCCGCTCCGGGTGCCACTGGACGCCCAGGACCCAGCGCGCCGGGTCGGGCAGTTCGATCGCCTCCACCGTGCCGTCGACCGCGTGGGCCGAGACGACCAGGCCGTGGCCCAGGCGGTCGACGGCCTGGTGGTGGTAGGTCGGGACCTGGGCCTCCTCCGGGACCAGCGCCGCGTACCGGGTGCCCGGGACCGGGCGGACCGGATGCCAGGACGTGCCGCCCGGGGTGTCGACGTGGCCGTCGATGTGCTGGATCAGCGTGCCGCCCAGGACCACGTTCAGCGCCTGCATGCCCCGGCAGATGCCCAGCACGGGCACGTCCGCCTCCAGTGCGGCCGCGATCAGGGCGAGCTCCCAGTGGTCGCGCACCGTCGCGGGGTCGCCCGTACGGGGGTCGCGTGCGGCGCCGTAGTGGACCGGGTCCACGTCCGGGCCGCCCGCGACGACCAGGCCGTCCACCCGGCTCAGCACCTCCGCCGCCGATCCGGGTTCGTCCGGGGGGAGCAGCACGGCCGCGCCGCCCGCCGCCTGGACGAGTTCGTAGTACCCGGTCGGTACCAGGGACGTCGGGAGGTCCCAGACCCCGTAGCGGGTGGATTCCTCGACGTAGGTGGTGATGCCGATGAGCGGCCTGGGCACGTTCTTTACCTCCATGGCGGGTCGAGACGGTCGGGAGTCGAGACGGTCGGGAAAGGATCTCAGTCGCGGGTCAGTTCCGCCTCGGCTTCCGCGAGGGCCGCGAACTCCTCCTCCGGGGCGGAGGCCACGAGGTGGTGCCGACTGTAGAT
Source organism: Streptomyces sp. NPDC028910 (assembly GCF_055564955.1). Taxonomy (NCBI): domain Bacteria; kingdom Bacillati; phylum Actinomycetota; class Actinomycetes; order Kitasatosporales; family Streptomycetaceae; genus Streptomyces; species Streptomyces sp. NPDC028910. The sequence goes on from NZ_JBVHVF010000008.1 coordinate 219,078, forward strand.
CGCGAAGTAGGCGAGGGCGACGGCGTACACGGCCAGTGCGATGAATGCCGCGTCCTTGTCCACCAGGAAGGTGGCGACCAGGGCCGACAGGGCGAGTGTGAAGGCCACCGAGGAGGTCAGGACCCCGCCCGGGGTGCGGTACGGGCGCTCCAGATCCGGCTCCCGGCGGCGCAGCACGATGTGCGAGAGGGCCATCAGGGCGTAGGAGATGGTCGCGCCGAAGACCGCGATGTTGAGCATGCGGGCGCCGTCGCCGCTGGCCGCGGCCAGGGCGAAGCCGATCGCGCCGGGGATGACGAGACCCAGGTACGGGGCCTTGCGCTTCGAGGTGAGCGAGAGGAAGCGGGGCAGGTAACCGGCCCGCGAGAGGGCGAAGAGCTGGCGCGAGCCCGCGTAGATGAGCGAGAAGAAGGAGGCCACCAGGCCGGCCAGGCCGGCGTAGTTCACGAAGCGGCTCAGCGCGGTCGGGCCGCCGTCCCCCTCCAGGGCCACGACCAGCGGGTTGCCCGCGGCTTTGACGGCGTCGGCGCCCTGGGCGCCGGTCGCGGCGAAGAAGGTGATCAGCGCCAGCAGGGCGAGGACGCCCATGGAGAGGGAGAGCGCCTTCGGCATGGAGCGGACCGGATCCTTCGCCTCCTCGGCCGCCAGCGGTACGCCTTCCACACCGAGGAAGAACCACATGCCGAAGGGGAAGGCGGCCCAGATGCCCAGCAGGCCCAGCGGCAGCCAGGAGTTCGAGCCGAGCGCGTCCGCGTCCACCGGGATGTCGTTCAGGCCGCCTGCCTCGAACTCGGTGAAGGCCCCCACCGCGAAGATCAGCAGCGCGGCGACGGCGATGGCGGTCACGACGAGGCTGAAGCGGAGCGCCTCACCGACGCCCCAGAGGTGGACGCCGATGAAGATGACGAAGCAGCCGAGGTAGACCGGCCAGCTGGAGGTGAGGCCGAAGAGGCCGAGGGACTCGACGTAGTCGCCGATGAAGATGACGATCGCGGCCGGGGCCAGGATGTACTCGATGAGGATGGCGGTGCCGGTGAGGAAGCCGCCCCAGGGGCCCAGCGCGCGGCGGGCGAAACCGTAGCCGCCGCCCGCCGTCGGCAGGATGGTGGACAGCTCCGCGAGGGAGAAGACCAGGCAGGCGTACATCGCGCCCATGAGGACGGTGGCGATGGCGAGGCCGCCGAAGCCGCCCTTGGCGAGGCCGAGGTTCCAGCCGGAGAAGTCCCCGGAGACGACGTACGCGACGCCGAGACCGGTGAGGAGCAGCCAGCCGGCGCTGCCGCGGCGCAGCGTGCGGCGTTGCAGGTAGTCGTCGCCGCCCTCGGGGGATGTGGTGGGTGCGGGCGCGGCTGTCAGCCGTGCCTCGATGTCGTCGGCCATCGTGCGCTCCTGCCTCAGGGCAATGGTTGTGGGGCGTACCTTTGCCGTAGTGGAGGGGAGCGCGCAAGACCTCTGCGTTAAACAGAAGTTACGAATGCCTCCCGCCCCTTGGAGCCCCGGCCCCCGGCCCCCCATCCCCCGGCCCCCCGGCCCCCCGGTTCCGCTCAGGCCAGGAAGCCCCGCAGCAGCGCCGCCGTGCCGCAGCAGTGCTCGCGCATCGTCTCGCGCGCCCCGGCCGCGTCCCGTTCCAGCACCGATTCCACCAGCGCGGTGTGCTGCTGCTGCGAGTGCTCCAGGTTGCGCACGAGCAGCGGGATGCAGTCCAGCAGGTCGTTGACGGTGGCCCGGACGGCCGCGTACTGGGCCGTCAGGGTGGCGGATCCGGCCAGCTCGCACAGGGTGAGGTGGAAGAGCGTGTCCTGGCGGCGATAGTCGGCGAGCGGGGCGTCGTGGGTGGCCCCCAGCGCGCCGAGCAGCCGTTCGGTGCCCTCCTCGGTCAGCCCCTGGGAGGCGCACAGCCCGGCCGCCCCCACCTCCAGGACCTCGCGGAAGCGCAGGACGTCCTCGATGTCCACCCCCGCGACGCGCCGGCGCAGCTCCTCCTCGGCGCCGCCGGCCGGGGTGTCGGGGCGGGGCAGCACAAACGTTCCGCCGTACCGACCGCGCCGCGACTCCACCAGTCCCTGGTCCTGCAGTACCTTCAGCACCTCGCGCAGGGTGACCCGGCTGATCCCCATCCGCTCGGCCAACTCGCGCTCGGGAGGCAGCCGTTCGCCGCCCGGCACCAGGCCCAGCCGGACCACCTGGAGGATCTGCTCCAGCGCCTCCTCGAAACCGTTGCCCGCCCGCACCTGCCGCAGCACCGGATTCAGCCGCCGTGCGGCGTCGCCCTCGCTCGCCGTCTCGGTCATCTCGGCTCCTCCCCTTCCCAAGCAATGGTTCTATTCAATACCTTAGGCCTCCTCGGCTCACCGAAGGAGAGATTCCCGTGGTAGACCGCAAGCCGCCGCTCGCGCCCGAGGAGCTCCGCTCCCTCGTCGCCAGCGGTGAGATCGACACAGTCGTCCTGGCCTTCCCCGACATGCAGGGGCGGCTCCAGGGCAAGCGGTTCGCCGCACAGTTCTTCCTCGACGAGGTCCTCGAGCACGGCACCGAGGGCTGCAACTACCTCCTCGCCGTCGACACCGACATGAACACCGTCGACGGGTACGAGATGTCCTCCTGGGACCGGGGCTACGGCGACTTCGCCATGCACCCGGACCCCGCCACCCTGCGCCGCATCCCCTGGAACCCCGGCAGCGCCTTCCTCATGGCCGACCTCGCCTGGAACGACGGCTCGCCCGTCGTCGCCGCTCCCCGGCAGATCCTGCGCCGCCAGCTGGAGCGCCTCGCCGAGCACGGGTACACCGCGATGGTCGGCACCGAGCTGGAGTTCATGGTCTTCCAGGACACCTACGAGCAGGCCTGGAACTCCCACTACCGCGGCCTGACCCCCGCCAACCAGTACAACATCGACTACTCCGTCCTCGGGACCGGCCGCGTCGAACCCCTGCTGCGCCGCATCCGCAACGAGATGCAGGCCGCGGGCCTGATCGTCGAGTCGGCCAAGGGGGAGTGCAACCTCGGCCAGCACGAGATCGCCTTCCGCTACGACGAGGCGCTGACCACCTGCGACCAGCACTCCGTCTACAAGACCGGGGCGAAGGAGATCGCCGCCCAGGAGGGCGTCTCGCTCACCTTCATGGCCAAGTACGACGAGCGCGAGGGCAACTCCTGTCACATCCACCTCTCGCTCAATGACGCCGACGGACGCAACGCGATGGCCGGAGACGGGCCGGGCGCCATGTCACCGGTGATGCGGCACTTCCTGGCCGGCCAGCTCGCCGCGCTGCGCGACTTCTCCCTTCTCTACGCCCCGAACATCAACTCGTACAAGCGTTTCCGGCCGGGATCCTTCGCGCCGACCGCCGTCGCCTGGGGCGTCGACAACCGCACCTGCGCGCTTCGGGTCGTCGGCCACGGCCGCTCCATGCGCTTCGAGAACCGCCTCCCCGGCGGGGACGTCAACCCCTACCTCGCCGTGGCCGGTCTCGTCGCCGCAGGGCTCTACGGCCTGGAGAACCGCCTGGAGCTGCCCGAGGCGTGCGCCGGCAACGCCTACACCGCCGACTACGCGCACGTGCCCGCCACCCTGCGCGAGGCCGCCGAGCTCTGGGAGAACAGCGAGATCGCCAAGGCCGCCTTCGGCCCCGAAGTGGTCGCCCACTACCGCAACATGGCCCGCGTGGAACTCGACGCGTACGACTCCGCGGTGACCGACTGGGAGCTGCGCCGCTCCTTCGAACGCCTCTGATCCCCGCCGAACCCCCGGGATCCGCGGGATCCCCCACCTTCGAACGACTGTGAGGCACCACGTGTCCGATGTGCTGGCCCCCTTCAATCTCAAAGTGTTGAATCCGGCCACCGAGGAAACCGTCGCCATCGTCCCGGCCGCCACACGGGACGACGTCGACGCCGCCGTCGCCCGGGCCGCCGCGGCCCAGCGCGCCTGGGCGGCGGCCGCCCCCGCCGACCGGGCCCGGCTCCTGCGCCGCTTCGCCGCGGTCGTCGACGGGCACATCGAGGAACTGGCGCAGCTGGAGGTCCGCGAAGCCGGCCACACCATCGGCAACGCCCGCTGGGAAGCCGGCAACGTCCGCGACCTCCTCGACTTCGCCGCCGGGGGAGTGGAACGGCTCTCCGGCCGTCAGATCCCCGTCGCCGGCGGCATCGACGTCACCTTCCTCGAACCCCTCGGCGTCATCGGCGTGATCGCCCCCTGGAACTTCCCCATGCCGATCGCCGCCTGGGGCCTGGCCCCGGCCCTCGCCGCCGGCAACGCCGTCCTCCTCAAGCCCGCCGAGACCACCCCGCTGACCGCGCTGCGCCTCGCCGAACTCGCCCTCGAAGCCGGGATCCCCGAGTACCTCTTCCAGGTGCTCCCCGGCCGCGGCGACGTCGCGGGCGACGCGCTCGTCGAACACCCCGGCGTGGCGAAGATCGTCTTCACCGGGTCCACCCGCGTCGGCAAGCAGATCATGGCCAAGTGCGCCGACCGGGTGAAGCGCGTCACCCTCGAACTCGGCGGCAAGAGCCCCAACATCGTCTTCGCCGACGCGGACCTGGAGGCCGCCGCGGCGGCCGCCCCGATGGCCTTCCTCGACAACACCGGCCAGGACTGCTGCGCCCGCACCCGGATCCTCGTACAGCGCTCCGCCTACGACCGCTTCCTGGAGCTCGTCGCCCCCGGCATCGCGTCCGTGGCCGTGGGCGACCCGCTCGACGAGAAGACGCAGATGGGCCCGCTGATCTCGCGGACCCAGCTGGACCGCGTACGGTCCTACGTCACCGACGACCTCACCGCGATCCGCGGCACGGCCCCCGACGGCCCCGGCTTCTGGTACCCGCCGACCCTCGTCACGGACGTGGCCCCCACGGCGCCCGTGGCCGCCGAGGAGGTCTTCGGCCCGGTCGCCGTCGTCCTGCCCTTCGAGGACGAGGAGGACGCCGTACGCCTGGCCAACGCGACCGAGTACGGCCTGTCCGGCTCGCTCTGGACCCGCGACATCGGCCGGGCGCTGCGCGTCTCGCGGGCCGTCGCCGCGGGCAACCTGTCCGTCAACTCCCACAGCAGCGTCCGCTACTGGACCCCCTTCGGCGGCTACAAGCAGTCCGGACTCGGCCGCGAGCTCGGACCCGACGCCCTCACCGCTTTCACCGAGACCAAGAACGTCTTCATCAGCACGGAGGCCTGATCCGCATGTCGAACGACAAGAACGAAGAAATCGTCTGCCGCCGCCTCGTCGGCCGCACCGCCGTCATCACCGGAGCCGGCAGCGGCATCGGCCTCGCCACCGCCCGCCGGCTGGCCTCCGAAGGCGCCCACATCGTGTGCGCGGACATCGACGAGACGGCCGGCAAGGCCGCCGCCGAGGAGGTGGGCGGCACCTTCGTCCAAGTCGACGTCACCGACAAGGAACAGGTCGACGCCCTCTTCAAGACGGCCTACGACACCTACGGCTCCGTCGACATCGCCTTCAACAACGCGGGCATCTCGCCCCCGGACGACGACTCCATCCTCACCACCGAACTCGACGCCTGGCGCCGGGTGCAGGACGTCAACCTCACCTCCGTCTACCTGTGCTGCAAGGCTGCCCTGCCCTACATGCGCGAGCAGGGCCGCGGCTCGATCATCAACACCGCCTCCTTCGTGGCCATCATGGGCGCCGCCACCTCCCAGATCTCCTACACCGCGTCCAAGGGCGGCGTACTGGCCATGTCCCGCGAGCTCGGCGTGCAGTTCGCCCGCGAGGGCATCCGGGTCAACGCCCTGTGCCCCGGGCCCGTCAACACCCCGCTGCTCCAAGAGCTGTTCGCCAAGGACCCGGAGCGCGCCGCCCGCCGCCTCGTGCACATCCCGCTGGGCCGGTTCGCCGAGCCCACCGAGATCGCCGCCGCCGTCGCCTTCCTCGCCAGCGACGACTCCTCCTTCATCAACGCCACCGACTTCCTCGTGGACGGCGGCATCTCCGGCGCGTACGTGACCCCGCTGTAGGCCTCCCCCCCCATCCAGCGGACAGCCGGGGGAGAGTACGCCACGACGGGCTACGTCGGCCCGATCACAGGAACGTACGGCCCTCGCCCCGGTACGTCGGGGCGGTGGCCGTCACCCGGTCGCCCTCCACCAGGTGCAGCGTGTCGAAGCGCTCGCACAGCTCGCCTGCCTTCGCGTGGCGGAACCACACCCGGTCGCCGATCAGCAGATCGTCGGCCGGGCCGCCCAGCAGCGGGGTCTGCACCTCGCCGGCGCCCTCCTGGGGGTCGTAGCGCAGCCCCTGGGGCAGATACGGAACCGGCAGCCGGTCCGCGCCGGCCGCGCCCGAGGCGGGGTAGCCGCCCCCGAGCACGGTCACCACGCCCACACCGGGCCTGCGCACCACGGGCTGGGCGAACAGCGCGGCCGGACGCCCGCTGAAGGAGGTGTAGTTGTCGAAGAGCCGGGGCACGTAGAGCCCCGACCCGGCGGCTATCTCCGTCACCGCTTCTTCGGCGGCGGTCTGCTGCACGCTGCCGGTCCCGCCGCCGTTGACGAACTCCAGATCCGGTACGACGGCCCGCACGGCCCGCACCACCGCGGCCCGCCGCGCCGCCAGCTCCTTGCGGGCCGCGCTCTGCATCAGCCGGATGGCCCGGGAGCGCAGCGGCCGGCCGGCCAGCGCGTCCCCGACCCCGGCGACGTGACCCTCGTACGCCATCAGCCCGACCACCCGGAATCCGGGCCGGGCGGCGACCGTACGGGCCAGCTCGGCCAGCTGGCCGGGCTCGCGCAGCGGTGAGCGGCGGGCCCCGACGCGAACCCTGCCGCCGAGCAGGTGCAGCGCGGTGTCCAGCTCCAGACAGACCCGGATCTCCTCCGCGCCCCCGTCCCGGGCCCCGTCGATCAGCTCCAGCTGCGCGGGATCGTCCACCATCACCGTGACCGCGCCGGCCAGCTTGGCGTCGTTCGCCAGCTCACCGAAGCCGCCCCGGTCGGCGGAGGGATAGGCGAGGAGCACGTCCTCGAACCCGGACCGGGCCAGCCAGAGCGACTCGGCGAGGGTGTACGACATGATCCCGGCGAACCCCGGCCGGGCTAGCACCCGTTCGAGCAGCGCACGGCACCGGACCGACTTGCTGGCGACCCGGACCGGCTTCCCGCCGGCCCGGCGCACGAGGTCGTCGGCGTTGGCGTCGAAGGCGTCGAGGTCCACGAGGGCCAACGGCGCGTCCAGGTGCGCGGTCGCCCGGTCGTACCGGGCGCGGTCGGCGGCGGGGGAGTTCATGGGCGGCAGCTTGCCAGAGGTCTCTACCGCTGGGTAGAGGCCCACAGCCCCCACCCAGCCCCACCTCCGGCCGTACCCGAGGCGCCGCCCGCGACCCACGACCCGGCCAGCCCCCGGCCGGGGCCGTCCTACGCCCCCGGCGAGGTCCCACCGGCCCGAACCGACCCCGGCCTCCTCCCGAAGCCGGGCCGGGCCACCACCCCGCACCGGGCCGGGGAGTCACCGCCCCGGCCTGGCCGGGTGCCGCCGTCGGTGTTCGCGGGTAGGCGGCGTGCTGGTGCCGGGCTCGGGCCGGGGTGGGGTCGGGCGGCTGGCTCGGGTCCAGCCGGGGCACCGATCCAGGGCTCGGCCGTTGGCTCCGCCGGGCGGCCGGCGAGGACCCCGTAGAGTACGGGGAGGCAGCCGTACGGAACGGGGGGCGGAGCCGCCGGATGACCACGACGACACCGCGGACCACGATCCTGGGCGAGCCCGATCCACCCCCGCCGCCCGCGCACGCGCCACCGCGCCGCAGCCCCGGCCGGGTCCTCGCCGCCGTGCTCTGCTTCCTCCTCGGCGGCGGCCTCGTCGGCGGAGCCGCCGTCACCACCTGGGCCGAACACCGCGCCGCGCACCGTCCCCTGGCCGCCGACGCCGCCTACCGCAAGGCCGAGTCGCTGTGGCGCGCCGCCCCCGTGGACAGCCTCCTCCCGCCCGTCCTGACCGGGCCCGCGGCCGGCCCCGGCGGCGCCGACCGGACCTGGACCCGCATCGCGCTCGCCCCCGACGCCGAGTGCTCGGCCGCCCTCGCCGCCGACTGGCAGAGCCTGCTGGCCGCCACCGGCTGCACCCGCGTGCTCCGCGCCACCTACACCGACGCCACCCGCAGCTCCCTGATCACCGTCGGCATGGTCTTCACCCCCGCCGACGCCCCCGCGATGACCGCGCTCACCGGCCGGATCACCGCCCCGCCCGCGTACGGATTCGCCGACGCCCAGCGCGCCGCCTGGGCCGCGTCCGTACGCGACGAGGCCCCCGTCGTCGTCTACGCCGTCTCCGCCTTCGCCGACGGCCGCCCGCTGGACGCTCCCCGCCCCGCCGAGGACCTGATGAAGAAGGACGCCACGGGAGCCGTCGCCCAGGCGGGCCTCGGCCACGAGGCCCGGGCGGTCGCCGACCGCATCGGGCACGGCGTGGCGCTCCTCGCCGCTCCGCCCGCCACGCCTGCTCCGCCCGCCCCGGAGGCCACGCGATGACCCGTCGACCGTTCCGGCGGCCTCGACAACTCCCAGGGCGGCCACGGGCGTTCGGGCAGGGCGCCGCCACCCTGATCACCGCCGCCCTCCTCGCGACGGCCACCGCGCCCCCGGCCGCCGCCGACGCCATCCGGGACCGCCAGTGGGGCCTCCTGGCGCTGCGGGCCGAGGAGGCCTGGGGCACCACCCGGGGCGACGGGGTGACCGTGGCCGTCCTGGACACCGGTGTCGACGCATCCCACCCCGACCTCGCCGGGCAGGTCCTCGAAGGCACCGACCTCATCGGCATGGGCGCCGGCCGCGGCGACCGCTCCTGGGCCCGTCACGGCACCGCCATGGCGAGCATCATCGCCGGGCACGGCCACGGCCCCAGCCGCGGCCAGGGCGTCCTCGGCGTCGCCCCGCAGGCGCGGATCCTGCCCGTCCGGGTGATCCTCGAGGAGGGTGACCCGGGCCGCGCCCAGGCCCGCGACAGCAAGGGCGGCGCCCTCGCCGAGGGCATCCGCTGGGCCGCGGACCACGGCGCCGACGTGATCAACCTGTCCCTCGGCGACGACAGCGACTCCGCCCACCACGAGGCGGGCGAGGACGAGGCCGTCCAGTACGCCCTCGCCAAGGGCGTGGTCGTCGTCGCCTCCGCGGGCAACGGCGGCGAGACGGGCGACCGCGTCTCCTACCCGGCCGCCTATCCGGGGGTCATCGCCGTCACCGCCGTCGACCGCCGCGGCAAGAAGGCCAAGTTCTCCACCCGCAACTGGTACGCCACCGTCAGCGCCCCCGGAGTCGACGTCGTCATCGCCGACCCCGACCGCTCGTACTACGAGGGCTGGGGCACCAGCGCCGCGGCGGCCTTCGTCTCCGGAGCCGCCGCCCTCGTCAAGGCCGCGCACCCCGACCTGTCCCCGGCCCAGATCAAGAAGCTGCTGGAGGACACCGCCTCCAACGCCCCGGCCGGCGGCCGCGACGACGCCCGCGGCCACGGGATGGTGGATCCCGCCGCCGCCCTGCAGGTCGCGGAGGCGATGCGGCCCGAGGCTCCGGTGCCCGCTCCCGCCGCGGCCGAGCGCCCGTACTTCGGCCCCGGCCCCGAGCCGGTCCGCCCGCCCGAACGGGGCGCCCGGCTCGGCGCCCCGGCGGCCGCGGTCGCGGGGGCGGCGCTGCTCGTACTGGCCGCCGTACTGGCGCGGCGCCCGCGACGGGGCACCCGGGGCCGCTAGCCCTGTCCGGGCCTAGCGGCCCCGTGCCAACCCCTCACGGCGCCGTCGCGCCCGGCACAGTAGGGTCGGGTAACTGTGGCGAACATGGCGAACAAGAACATTCCCGACCCGGGTTTCTCCGACGACGACGGCTCGGCCGATCCCCGGCTGACCGCGGCCCTGGCCGCCTGGGCCCAGGACAGGGCGAAGGAACCGGAGGTGCTGGCCGCGCTCAAGGACGCCCGCCTGCTGGTCCCGGTGGTCGCCGTCCTCGGCGAGGTGGAGACCGACCCGGAGACGGGCCTCAAGCGCGAGAAGACCAGCGACATGGCCGTCCCCACCCTGCGGGCCGGCGACCGGCGGGCCCTGCCCGCCTTCACCTCGATCGCCTCGCTCGCGCTCTGGGACCCGGCGGCCCGGCCGGTGGCGGTCCCGCTGCACCAGGCCCTGGCGGCCGCCGCGCACGAGAAGGCCGACACCGTGGTCCTGGACCTCGCCGGCCCCGTCCCTTACCAGCTCACCGGCTCCGCGCTGCGCGCACTCGCCGAAGGCCGTACGGACGCGGGCCCGCTGGCCGATCCCGCCGTACGGGAGGCCGTACGGGCCGCCGTGTCCGCGGAGCCGGCCGTGCTGCGCGCCCACCTCGGCCCGGGCGGCGCGGACGCCGACGGCACCCTCGCGATCGTGCTGGCCGCCGACGCGCAGGCCCCCGTGGCGGCCCGCCGCGTCGCCGAGGCACTGGCGGCGGACACCACCCTGCGGGCCCGGCTGGTGCGCGGGCTGGACCTGGCGCTGCTGCCGTCGGACGCGCCGGCTCCGCCCGGCGAGCCGCTGTTCACCCGCTGAGGGACGAGGAGAGGCGGGGGGGGGGGGGGGGGGGGGGGGGGGGGGGGGGGGGGTGGGGTTGGGGGGGGGGGGGGGGGGGGGGGGGGGGGGGGAGGGGGGGGGGGAGGGGGGGGGGCCCGTTCCCACACCCCCTGCTTTCGGTGG